>JAVXWV010000510.1:0-9196 GCA_032230775.1 Mycobacterium sp.
ATCTGCGACGACGACGGCAACGAGCTTCCCGCAGGCGAAGTCGGCACCATCTACTTCGAACGCGACGTCGCGCCATTCGAGTACCACAACGACCAGGAAAAGACCGCCGACTCACGGCATCCCGCCCACGACAACTGGTGCACCGTCGGCGATGTCGGCTACGTCGACGAGGACGACTATCTGTTTCTCACCGATCGCAAGGGATTCATGATCATCTCCGGCGGGGTCAACATCTACCCGCAGGAAATAGAGAACGTACTCGCTCTGCACCCGAAGATCTACGACGTCGCGGTGATCGGCGTGCCCGATGCCGAGATGGGTGAA
Organism: Mycobacterium sp.; assembly: GCA_032230775.1. Classification (GTDB taxonomy): domain Bacteria; phylum Actinomycetota; class Actinomycetes; order Mycobacteriales; family Mycobacteriaceae; genus Mycobacterium. The sequence goes on from JAVXWV010000510.1 coordinate 325, forward strand.
CAGGTCAAGGCAGTTGTCCAATTGCGCGCCGATGTAACGCCTTCCGACGAGCTCGCGGCCGAGATCATCGCCTACGTTCGCGATCGAATCGCCCACTACAAAGCGCCGAAGTCGGTCGACTTCGTCACCGAACTGCCAAGGTCCGCAACCGGAAAGCTCGTCAAACGGCTGCTGATCGACCGCTATGCAAAGAGGAGCACCCATGTCTGAGTTCGTCAATAAGCGCTATGCCGTCACCGGCGCGGCGTCCGGGATCGGGCACGCGGTGGCTGAGAAGCTACTCGCGGCCGGTGCGGAGGTCTACTCCCTCGACCGCAACATCCCGACGGCTGCGGTCACCCGCCACATCGAAGTCGATCTGGCGAATCCGCGCAGTATCGATGCCGCGGTAGAACAACTCGAAGGCCGTTTCGACGGATTGATGAACGTGGCCGGAGTGCCCGGCACGGCACCCGCCGATGTGGTGCTGGCGGTAAACGCTCTGGCGGTTCGAGAGTTGTCGGAGGCGATGTTCGAAAGACTCCAGCCCGGCGGCACCGTGACGACAGTGTCGTCGACGGCGGGCTTTGCTTGGCCGGCACGGCTGGGGGCAATCAACGACCTGCTTTCCACCGATAGTTTCGAGGCGGGGGCCGCTTGGTTCAAGGACAACCCACAGCAGGGCAATGCGTACAACTTCTCCAAAGAGATCAGCACCATCTACACGATGTCGATGGGTCTGATGGCCGCACAGAACGGGTTTCGCATCAACGCTGTGCTGCCCGGCCCGGTAGAGACCCCGATCCTGGCCGACTTCGAGGACACCATGGGCAAGGGCACCCTCGACGGCCTGAAAGCCTTGCTCGGGCGTCACGCGACTCCTGACGATATCGCGGGCGCGATCGTCTTCCTTGCGTCCGACGCGGCGCGGTGGATCAACGGGCACGCGCTCGTCGTCGACGGAGGGGCAACCGGGGCGGTTCTCACCGGGATCATCCCGGCACCGGAGATCTGAAATGCCCAGCCAGACAGAATCGTTGGACACCACCGCACTGCTGAGCGACCTTCGTGGGATGTTCGGCAGCGGCCGCACCCGCGGATTGACATGGCGTCTTGAGCAATTGCGCGGGATTGAGCGGCTGTGCGATGAGCAGGAGACCGAAATCGCCGCGGCGCTCGCCGAGGATCTGGGCCGGGGGCCGGTGGAAGCGTGGCTCGGGGACGTCGCATCGACCAAGGCCGAGGCTGTCTATGCCCGCAAGCACCTGAAAAGGTGGATGCGCCAACGTCGGGTTTCGCTACCGCTTAGTCAGCTACCCGCACGAGGCTGGGTGCAGTACGACCCACTCGGGGTGGTGCTGGTGATCGGGCCGTGGAATTACCCGTTGTACTTGAGTCTGGCGCCGCTGGTGGCGGCGGTGGCCGCCGGAAACTGTGCCGTCGTGAAACCGTCTGAGCTGGCGCCGGCCTCCTCGGCGCTGCTGGCGCGGCTGCTACCGCAGTATCTGGATCCGCAGGCGGTACGGGTCGTCGAGGGAGATGCGGCGGTCACGCAAGATCTGCTCGCCAAGGGGTTCGACCACGCGTTGTTCACCGGTGGCACGGAGGTCGGCAAGAAGATCATGGCCGCCGCGGCCCCGACCTTGACGCCGGTCACCCTCGAGCTCGGTGGGAAGAGCCCGGTCATCGTGGCGGCCGACGCCGATATCGACGTGGCCGCGAGACGCATCGCGTGGGTGAAACTGCTCAACTCCGGGCAGACCTGCATCGCACCGGATTACGTGCTGGCAGAGCGGTCGATTGCCGACGAGCTCGTGGACAAGATCGTGGCAAATGTGCACGAATTCCGTTCCGGTGAAGGCGATCCGTCCATGCAGATCGTCAATCAGCGCCAGTTCGATCGCCTTGTTGCCCTGATCGGTGCCACCGACGGTGCGGTCGTAACCGGCGGCGGATTCGACAGCGCCGCGCTGCGTATCGAACCCACTCTGATCGTCGACCCGTCGCCTACCGACGCGGTGATGGCCGACGAGATCTTCGGACCGATCCTGCCCGTGCTGACTGTCGATTCCCTCGATTCGGCGGCGGAGTTCGTCAACAGCAAGCCGAAACCCTTAGCCCTGTATCTGTTTACATCGCGTGTCGTTGCGCAGGGACTGATCGACCGGATCCCGTCCGGTGGCGTAGTGGTCAACCACGTCGCGATGCACTGCATGGTGCCGCAGCTGCCGTTCGGTGGCGTCGGTGCCAGTGGAATGGGCGCCTACCACGGCCGCTGGGGCTTCGAAGCGATGGGCCACCGCAGGGCGGTGTTGGCCAAACGGACACGACCCGACCTGAGGGCGGTATACCCGCCCTACAGTGACCGGGCCATCAAGATCATGCGAAAGGTATTCTGATGCATCGCCTTTCGGCACTCGACGCACAGTTCCTGGCGGCTGAGGGCGGGAATTCGGGCTCACAGTATTGCGGCGTCGCGATCTATCAGACCGACGCGAAGCAGCTGATCACCGCTGCGACGATGCTGGAAAGGCTCGCGGAACGGATAAGGCATTGTCCGCCGCTGCGTTGGAAGCTGGTCACGGTGCCGTTCAGTCTCGACCGACCGGTGTTCGTCGAATGCGAGGTAAACCTCTCCGATCATGTATCCGAGACCACGCTGACAGCGCCTGCCGATGAGCGAACGCTGGCAGCCGAGGTCGCCAGTATCTTGGCAATGCGACTCGACCGCGACAAACCGTTGTGGAAACTGCAGGTGATCCACGGCCTGCCGGGACGCACAGCAGTCGTCATGACATTGCATCACGCCGCCGTGGACGGTATCGCGGCGAGCGAGATCTTCGCCGCGATTCTCGATGGGCCTGCCGACACGTCGTCCACACCGGGCACTGACGACGTTGACGACGTTCCCAGCCAGGCGGGTTTGGCGGCGCGCGGTATTGCATCCATACCTGCGAGGCGGATCCGCGCCCTACGCTCGGCCCCCGGCGCGCTGGCACATCTGGACCAAGTCCCAATCCTCAGGTCGCTACCGGGCCTGCACACCGTTTCGCAGATATTCAGGGGCGACCCGAACGCCAAGCGGCTCGACGCACCCCGAACACGTTTCAACGCAAAGCTTTCGCCTGCTCGCTCGGTGGCATTCGGCACAGTTCCATTGAACGACGTCAAGACGATCAAGAGCGCGCTGGGCATCACCGTCAACGACGTCGTGATCGCCCTTTGCGCCGGCGCGCTGCGCCGCAGGTTAACCTCGACCGACGATCTGCCTGCGGCCCCACTCGTCGCCTACATTCCGGTGTCCACCAGGTTGCCCGACGCGGAAGACCGCTACGGGAACGCGATCACGTCGATCATTGCGCCGATCCCGACCCACCTCGCCTCGGATCGCGAGCGAATCAAATTTGCACACGAAACGTTCAAGGACGCAAAACAGCGTTCCCGCGAGGCGCCGCCAACGCTCTTGAGCGACGTTAACGAGCCAATCCCATTGCCGATGTTCGGCATAGCCGCCCGCGGCCTGATGGAGCTGGTCTCCTCGCGGTTCGTGCGTCCCCCGGTGAACCTGATCATCTCGAACGTACCGGGGTCGCCCGTCAAGTTGGAGTGCCATGGCGCACCGCTCCTGGCGCACTACCCGATGAGTCTGGTGTTCGACGGCTTCACACTCAACATCACCGTCGTCAGCTACGACCAAGGTGTCGATGTCGGGATCGTCGGAGACGCTGAAACATTGCCCGACGCATGGGATCTGATGGACGACATACGTCTGGAGCTGGCCGAACTGGCCGCGCTTGCCACCACAGAAAGGAGCTCCGACCAATGACCACCACTCAAGAAGCACCGGCCGTGGCATCCGCCCCTAAGGTGCACGAGTTCACGACCGACCTGGTCGTGCATCGGCGGCACGCGGCGGCTGACGGTGTCGCGGCGCTGGACCTGGTGCACCCGGACGGCGATGATCTGCCGGCCTGGGAGCCCGGGGCCCATATCGACCTCCTGCTCGACGAGGGGCTGATCCGCCAGTACTCCCTCTGCGGCGATCCGCGCGACGCGAAGACGTGGCGGGTCGGCGTCCTGCTCGACCCCAACAGCCGCGGTGGCTCACGACACGTCCATGACAACCTCGTGGAGGGCAACACCGTGCGAGTTCGGGGCCCCCGCAACCATTTTGCGCTCGTCGACTCCGCGCGATATCTGTTCATCGCCGGTGGCATCGGGATCACCCCGATCATCGCGATGATCAATTCCGCGCAGCAGGCGGGCAGCGACTGGACACTGATATACCTCGGACGACAACGAACGACGATGGCGTTCGCCCAAACACTGTCTGACTCTTACAGCGACCGCGTCACGCTTTGGCCGCACGATGAGAAAGGGCAGTTCAACCTCGAGGACGCGCTCAGCGAGCCCGCAGATCAGACTCTGGTGTACTGCTGCGGCCCCGAACAGCTGCTGTCCGCTGCAGAGCAGCACTGCGCGCACTGGCCCGGGGGCAGTCTGCACATCGAGCGATTCGCGGCCAAGGCGCCCGCCGCCGAACCCGCCGAAGACGTTGTTGAGAGCTTTCAGGTGGTGTGTCAGCGCTCCGGTGTGACAGTGGAAGTGTCCGAGGATGTGTCGATTCTCGACGCTCTCGAGGACGCCGACATTCCGATCATGTCGTCGTGTCTGGAAGGAATCTGCGGCACCTGCGAGGCGACCGTCTTGGAGGGCACTCCCGACCATCGCGACTCCATGCTTACCGAAGCCGAGCGCACGTCCGGCAACAAGATCCTCACGTGTGTATCCCGTTCCCGCTGCGAGAAGTTGGTGTTAGACCTATGACCGCGAATTACCCCACGAAGTGCTGGTATGTGGCCGCAACAATCGACGAGCTGGGCAACGCGCCGCTTGGCCGCCGGCTGCTCGGCCGTGACGTCGTGTTGTGGCGGACGCCGGACGGCCATGCTGTGGCGTTCGACGACCGCTGCGCACATCGGGGCTTCCCGCTCTCGGACGGCCATGTCGACCGCAACCGGCTGGTCTGCGGGTACCACGGCTGCGCTTATGCCGCGGACGGCCGCTGTGTGCACGTGCCGACACAACCGGATGTCCCGACGGGGATGAGTGTGCGGGCTTTCCCGATACTCGAGGAGCCGCCCTTCATCTGGATCTGGCTCGGCCCACCCGCACCGGCCGCCACCAGTCGACCGCCGCGAACGCCGTGGCTGAACGCCCCTGGGTGGTCCTCATTTGCCGGCACCTGGCGGGTGGAGGCCAATTACCTGATGGTGCACGAGCACTATCTCGACTTCTCCTACGCACCAATCGTTTACCGCGATGACTTACCGCCTGGGATAGAGCAACTGCCGGCGTTCAACGAAGTCGAGGTCAGCGAGACGACTGTCTCCTACACCCGGCTCCTTCCGGAGGCGCCGCTCGCGGATTGGGAGGCAGAGGCGACCGGACTGGATGCCGCAGGTTCGTACACCCGGCGGGAGAGCGGGACATTCGCGTCACCTGCGATGCATGTCCAACGGTGGGAGCTGGAGGCTAATAGCACGAAGTACTCGAACGTCCGCACACATGCGATCACGCCCGAGACCGACACGGCGACACATGTTTTCATGTACGCCTCGTACAACTACGCCCCGGGCAACGAGACCGTAGCGACGACATTGCAATCACTCGTGGGCATACTCGCCGACCGTGACACGGTGATCCTCGAAAGAGTGGCCGCCCGCATCGGCTACGACGGCTGGCGATCCGGGGTTGAGTTTCAGGCGGACGCCGCTGCACTGCGCGTGCGACACATCGTCGCGGTCATGCTCGCCAAGGAAGCCGGTCGCTCCGCGCTTCGCCCCGGCTGGGCGCAGGCGAAATCTCCTATCACCAACTAAGAACCCACACACGAAAGGTAACTGCGATGACCGCCACACCGAACTTCGCCGATATCGACCTGTCCCAGGTTGACCTGACCGATCTCTCATACTTCGAGGACGGTCCGCCTTACGAACTATTCGCGCGAATGCGCTCGGAGGCGAGCCCTCACTGGAATGCGCTTACCGGCGACGAGCCCGGGTTCTGGTCGTTCACCAAGGCCGCAGACATCGCGGCCATCAGCCGCGACCCCGCCTCATTCTCGTCCGCTCGAGGAGGGGTGTTCACGACTGCCCAGGGCGCAGTCCCTCCCGAGGTCTTGGCGGAAGTCATCCTCGGCATGGACCCGCCCCGGCATACCAAACACCGCAACGTCGTCCAGGCCGTCTTCACTCCCAAGTTGATCCGCCAGAAGGAAGAGAACATTCGCGCGACGGTCACTGCGCTCATTGATGACGTCATCGAGAGGGGCGAATGTGACTTCGTCGACGACATCGCCGTCGAACTGCCGCTGCGGATAATCGCCGACATGCTCGGCGTACCACAGGACGACCGCGGGCAGCTGTTCGAATGGACGAACAGGCTTTCTCTCGCGGCGGCCACCGCCGATCCGCAACTCGGTATGGGTGCGCTGATGGAGATCGGCGGCTACATGACCGGACTCACCGCTGAGCGAAGGGCGAATCCTGGCGACGACCTCGTGTCTCGGATGATCACGTCGGAGGTTGACGGCGAGAGCCTGAGCGAAGCCGAAGTGACCTTCTTCTTCGGCATCCTGATGTTCGCCGGGAACGACACCACACGAAACACCGCCGCCGGTGGCATGCGCGCGCTGTTGGAAAACGGCAGCGAGCGTCAAAAGCTGGTCGACAATCCAGACGGGATACCGAACGCCGTCGAAGAGATGCTGCGCTGGGTCACGCCGGTCATCTACTTCACCCGAGTGGCGCAATGCGATACCGAAGTCGGTGGACACCCGATTCGGGAAGGTGAGCGGGTCGCGATGTGGTATTCGGCCGGATCCCGCGACCCGGCGGTAGTCGAGGACCCAGAACGTTTCGACGTGTCTCGGGAGAAGCCTCCCCATCAGGCGTTCGGGGGCGGCGGAGCGCACTTCTGCCTCGGCAACTCGCTTGCGCGGCTCGAACTGCGCATCCTGTTCGAAGAGCTGATGCGTCGGATGCCGGATATGCAACTCGCGGGCCCGATCACGCGTTTGACGTCGAACTTCTCGAACGAGCTGACTTCAATGCCAGTCACCTTCACGCCGGGCAATCGCGAAGGTAATGCGTGACGAGCACGGATCCTGCCCCTAGCGGTTCTCGAGTTGGACAAGCGCCCGCCGCACGGCAGCATCGCGCGCGAGTCTCGCGTCGACGATCGGGCCGGCCACACCTCGAAGCGCGGCGACGGGACGCCAGCGGCCGGGGACGGTGACAGACCGTTGCCTGCGTTCCAGCCCGTCGGCGATCGCCGCGGCTGCAGCCTGCGGCTGAATTCGCTTCAGTATGAATTTGGGCATCGCCGACAGCAGCGCGAGCACATGCGGATCTGCATCCACGCCCTGACGGATCATGTCGGTCTCGATCAGTGAGAAGTACGCCGTCATCGCCGACGCTCCGTGGCTCGCTAGCTCGACGCCAAGACCCCGACCAAGTTGCTCGACGGCAGCCTTGCTCATCGCATACGGGATGGCACCCGCCCCGTTGATGTAGGCGAACACCGAACCCACCAGCACGATCTGCCCGCGGCTGCTGATCACTGACTCCAGCGTCGCTGCCGCCGTGTTGACGACTCCAGTCACGTTGACGGACATGACACCACCCACTTGCTCGGGCGTGAGTGTGCGGAATGTGCCGCCACGTCCGAGAACGCCTGCGTTGGCGATCACGACATCGATGCGCCCGAACTGCTCCAGCGTCAGGCGCACGGATTCCTGGACCGACGCGAAGTCGGTCACATCGCATTTCAGCGCCAGACCTCGACCGTTCGGTAGCGTCGCCGCAACCCGCTGCGCTGCAGACAGATCAATGTCGGCGAGCACGACTCGTGCCCCGCGCTGAGTCAGTGCAGCGGCGGTGGCTGCACCCAGGCCGCGACCGGCCCCGGTGATCAGAACGACCTTGTCGGAGAGTGAATATCGCGTCATGTCATAGACCGCGCTTGCGCCCGATTGACGTGGTGCCGTTGCGGCGCAGCATCGCGAGCATGGTGGCAACGCGTCCACGGTTGAGGTCGGGTTTCAGCCCCGCGCCTATGCGGTGCAGTTGGTCGGCGTGCCAGGAGAGTTCGAGGATCCCGTCGAGTGATTTGATGTCGACGAACCGACCCAAGACGCCTCGCATTCCGGCGCGCAGTGAGTGTGTGGGAAGTGTCTCGGCGTGCCCGGCAAGGATCACATCGGCGGCGTCGGGAGTGGTCGCGGTGGGCCGGCCCAGACCGATGACGTCGCACTCACCGGCCTGCACCGCTTCGTGCATCGCTGCGCGGGAACGAAAACCGCCTGTGACCGCGAGTGGAATGTCGCCGGCAAGGCTGCGCACCGTGCGTGCGTACTCCAAGAAGTAGGCCTCGCGCGCCCGGGTGCTGTCGGCGGCCTTGCCCATCATGGCGGGCTGCTCATAGCTGCCGCCGCTGACCTCGATCAGATCGACGCCCTCGTGCGCCAACGTCGCCACTACACCGCGGGATTCATCTTCGGTGAACCCGCCGCGCTGAAAGTCGGCCGAGTTGAGCTTGATGCCCGCCGCGAATCCCGGCGACACCCGCGCGCGGATGCGGCGCACGACCTCAAGCACAAAGCGCATCCGCCGCTCGGGGTCACCGCCCCACTCATCATCGCGCTGGTTCGACAACGGTGAGAGGAACTGCGCGACCAGGTATCCGTGCGCACCGTGTATCTGCACACCGTCAAAACCCGCCGTCTCGCACACCACCGCCGCGTTTGCGAAACGCTCAATGATGTCTTCGATCTCAGCAGATGTCAGCTCACGGGGCGTGGCCGCACCGGGACAGTTGAGCGCCACCGGGC
>JAVXWV010000523.1:0-3572 GCA_032230775.1 Mycobacterium sp.
GTTTCTCCTGCTGGATCGAATGGTTACCGAGAGCGCCCTTGCGCCGTCGACGAACGACGGAGCGGGGTCACGTGCAACGACACAAAATGAGCCTCCACGTCAGGTTTCCCTGTCTCTCGGGGGGCCCGTCCAACGGACCCGCGCTTGCCTCGCAGCCGACTGTCGGCTACTCAACCTGGTCAATCACCCGGGGCACCCCACCGCGGTTGGAGGGTTGCCGGCCAGCGAGCCGGGGCTTGACGCTGGCACTCATGACCGAAGAGAAGCGTATCGCATGCCTCTGAGTGGTTGCCAGCGGCGTGTTTTGTTCTCTCCGGTCGCCGTAATCGTGACCGCATCGACGGGCCGGGGACATCGGGAGAAATTCCCCATATTCTCGACAGAGAAGCTACTGGTCAGTAGGCAAAGCTGATCATTCGCGCGCGTGACTCTGCTTGTAGTCTGGCCCGCGAATAGCGCGAGGAATGACTAGCCGGGAGACGACCACATGAGCGCCGAGCAGCCGACCATCATCTACACGCTGACAGACGAGGCGCCGCTGCTTGCGACCTACGCCTTTCTGCCGATAATTCGGACCTTCACCGAGCCGGCCGGGATCAACGTCGAAACAAGTGACATCTCGGTGGCGGCGCGCATTCTTGCGGAGTTCACCGATGAGCTGACCGAAGAGCAACGCGTGCCGGACAACCTGGCCGAACTCGGCAGGCTCACGCACGACCCCGAGACCAACATCATCAAGCTGCCGAACATCAGTGCGTCCGTGCCCCAGCTGGTGGCCGCCGTCAAGGAGCTGCAAGACAAGGGCTACGCGATTCCGGATTATCCGGTGCATCCGCAGACCGACGAGGAGAAGGCACTCAAGGAGCGGTACGGCAAGATACTTGGCAGCGCCGTGAATCCTATACTGCGCGAGGGCAATTCGGACCGTCGCGCGCCCAAGGCGGTCAAGGAATACGCGCGCAAGCACCCGCACAGCATGGGCGAGTGGTCGATGGCCTCGCGGACCCACGTCGCGACAATGAAGCACGGCGACTTCTATCACGGGGAGAAGTCGATGACCCTGGACCGGGATCGCAAGGTGCGGATGGAGCTGAAGACCAAGCGCGGCGAGACCATCGTGCTCAAGCCGGAGACATCGCTGACCGACGGCGACGTCATTGAGAGCATGTTCATGAGCAAGAAGGCCCTAGTCGAGTTCTACGAGCAGCAGATCGAGGACGCGTACAAGACCGGCGTGATGTTCTCGCTGCACGTCAAGGCGACAATGATGAAGGTCAGCCATCCCATCGTGTTCGGCCACTGCGTGAAGGTCTTTTACAAGGACGCGTTCGCCAAGCACCAGGAGGTTCTCGACGAACTGGGTGTGAACGTCAACAACGGAATGGTCGACCTCTACAACAAGATCGAGGCGCTGCCATCATTCCAACGTGAGCAGATAATCAAAGACATCCACGACGTCCACGAGCACCGCCCCGAACTGGCCATGGTGGATTCGGCCAAGGGAATCACCAACTTTCACTCGCCAAGCGACGTGATCGTAGACGCGTCGATGCCCGCGATGATCCGCCTTGGCGGCAAGATGTACGGCGCCGACGGACGAACCAAGGACACCAAGGCCGTCAACCCCGAGTCCACGTTCTCCCGGATCTACCAGGAGATGATCAACTGGTGTAAGACCAACGGCCAGTTCGACCCGACCACGATGGGCACCGTCCCGAATGTCGGCCTCATGGCGCAGAAGGCCGAGGAGTACGGCAGTCACGACAAGACGTTTGAGATCCCCGAGGACGGCGTCGCCGACATCGTCGACGTCGAAACCGGCGAAGTGCTGCTATCGCAGAACGTCGAGGAGGGTGACATCTGGCGCATGCCCGTCACCAAGGACGCGGCGATCCGGGACTGGGTCAAGTTGGCCGTCACCCGGGCGCGAGCCTCCGGCATGACGGTGGTGTTCTGGCTGGATACCGAACGTCCGCATGAGGCCGAGCTGCGCGAGAAGGTCAAGACGTATCTGAAGGACCACGACACCGAAGGCCTCCACATACAGGTCATGCCGCAGGTGTGGGCCATGCGGTACACGCTGGAGCGGGTGACTCGGGGACAGGACACCATCGCCGCGACCGGAAACATTCTGCGCGACTACCTTACCGACCTGTTCCCGATCCTGGAGCTGGGTACCAGCGCCAAGATGTTGTCGATCGTGCCGTTGATGGCCGGCGGCGGGATGTACGAGACGGGCGCAGGCGGGTCGGCACCAAAGCATGTCCATCAGCTGGTGGAGGAGAACCACCTGCGTTGGGATTCGCTCGGCGAGTTCCTCGCTTTGGGTGCCTGCTTTGAGGACTTGGGCAACAAGACAGGCAACAAGCGGGCCGAACTTCTTGGCACGACGCTCGATGCGGCGATCGGCAAGCTGCTGGAAAACGACAAAGGTCCGTCGCGCAAGACCGGTGAGCTCGACAACCGCGGCAGCCAGTTCTATCTGGCGCTGTACTGGGCACAGGAACTGGCCGCGCAGTCTGAGGACAAGGAGCTGGCCGATCACTTCGGCGGGCTTGCCAACGCGCTGTCCGAAAACGAAGACGCCATCGTGTCCGAACTCGCTGAGGTGCAAGGCAATTCGGTGGACATCGGCGGCTACTACTACCCGGACCGCGAGAAGACCACGGCGGTGATGCGACCGAGCAAGACGTTCAACGAGACGCTGGAAGCCGCACAGGGCTGACGCCGTGTCCAAGATCAAGGTCGAAGGTACCGTCGTAGAACTCGACGGTGACGAGATGACTCGCATCATCTGGAAGCTCATCAAGGAAACCCTGATTCACCCGTACCTCGACATCGACTTGGACTATTACGACCTCGGCATCGAATACCGCGACCAGACCGACGATCAGGTGACCATCGACGCCGCGGAGGCCATCAAGCGCCACGGCGTTGGCGTCAAGTGCGCCACCATCACCCCCGACGAGGCCCGCGTCAAGGAGTTCCACCTCAAGAAGATGTGGCTGTCGCCCAACGGCACCATCCGAAACATCTTGGGCGGCACCATCTTCCGGGCGCCGATCGTTATCAAGAACGTCCCGCGACTGGTTCCCGGCTGGACCAAGCCGATCATCATCGGCCGGCACGCCTTCGGTGACCAGTACCGCGCCGACAATTTCAAGGTTGACCGGCCCGGCACCTTCACCGTGACCTTCACCCCAGAGGACGGCAGCGAGCCGATCGTGCACGACGTCGTCAGGATCCCCGAGGGTGGCGGCGTCGTGATGGGCATGTACAACTTCAAGAAGTCGATCCAGGACTTCGCGCGCTCGTCGTTCAACTACGGCCTGCAGCAGAACTATCCGGTGTACCTGTCGACGAAGAACACCATCCTCAAGGGCTACGACGGCATGTTCAAGGACGAGTTCGAGCGCATCTTCAACGAGGAGTACAAGGACGAATTCGACGCCAAGGGGCTCACCTACGAGCACCGGCTGATCGACGACATGGTCGCCTCCTGCCTGAAGTGGGAGGGTGGCTACGTGTGGGCGTGCAAGAACTACGACGGCGACGTCCAGTCGGATACCGTC
>JAVXWV010000722.1:0-4374 GCA_032230775.1 Mycobacterium sp.
GGCGGTGATGGACCCAGACCGTGGCGCGACGATTGCCTATGTGATGAACAGGATGGGCCCAGGTACCACTGGCACCGAGCGCACCGTCCGCTACGCCAAGCTGATCTACGAGGCCCTCGGCTGATCAAGCGAGGCGAGCCGTAGCATTACGTCGCGGCCCAGCCTGTGAAGGTCCTGCCGCGGTGACGCCCCGATGAGCGTCACGCCGTCGGCCACGTCCGCCCTGGCGATGTCCGAGATCAGACCCGCTAGTCCGTCGACGGTTCCCGCGTAGTGCACGGTGTGATCGGCTTGCCCGAGAGCGCTTCGCGCCGAACGGAAGTCGCCGGCCACGGCCACCGTGAGATCGAGGATGACCGCCACGTCCTCACCGCGGGCCCGGATTCGCGTCCTTGCCCGTCGGGCTTGCTGAAGATCGGACGCGGTGACCCGCACGGTGCGCTGGTCACCGTCTGTCAGTTCGCTCCAGTCTCCGCGCCCGACTGCCAGGAAGAGCCGCACCTCCGTCACGCTAGGTAAACGAGCCGACGGTGTCGACGGTTCGAATCAGGCCGAATCCAAGGCCTCTTTCTTCACGTCGTGGACCCGGGTCTTGTAGAGGCTGGCAACGGTCGTGATGATCAGCGTCACGACGATCACCCCGAGGGACGCCAGCGTCGGGATCTCCGGCACTGGCACGTGCTCGCCACCGTTGATAAATGGCAACTCGTTCTCGTGCAGCGCATGCAGCACCAGCTTCACTCCGATGAAGGCCAGGATGAACGCCAACCCCTGGGACAGATAGACCAGCCGCTTGAGCAGGTCGCCCAGCAGGAAGTACAGCTGCCGCAGGCCCATCAACGCGAACACGTTGGCGGTGAAGACCAGGTACGGCTCCTGCGTCAGGCCGTAGATCGCAGGGATGGAGTCCAATGCGAACAGCAGGTCGGTGGTGCCGAGCGCGACGATGACCAAGAACATCGGCGTCATCAGCCGCTTGCCGTTCTCCTTGATCCAGAGCTTCAGGCCGTCTCCCCACTTGTCGGTGAGGCTCAGGTGCCGTCGCGCGAAGCGGACGACGAAGTTCTCGGCGTCGTCGTCGTGGTCGGTGTTGCGAGCGAGGTTGATCGCGGTGTAGACGAGGAAAGCCCCGAAGACGTAGAAGACCCACGAGAACTCGTTGATGGCCACCGCACCCACCGCAATGAAGATGCCGCGGAAGATCAGCGCCAGGATGATGCCGACCAGAAGGGCCTGCTGCTGGTACTTCTTGGGCACGTTGAAGCTGGCCATGATGATCAGGAAGATGAACAGGTTGTCGACCGACAGGCTGTACTCGGTGAGCCAACCGGCGAAGAACTCCAGCCCGAACTGGCTGCCGTGGAACAACCACACAAAGACCCCGAATGCCACGGCGAGCAGGATGTACGCCGACAGCGCGATGACCAGCTCACGCTTCGATGGCTCGTGCGGCCGACGCCCGATGACCATCACGTCGAACAGTAGGACGGCGATCGTCACCGCTAAGGTGATGATCCACTCGAGTTGGGTTACATGCATTGGGAAGCCTCCGGTCGTTTGTCAACGCCGGAGGTCTCTTCCACCGCCACAGCCAGCCGTAGCGGTCCGCAGCCCCGGTCATCCGATGACGGACGACGTGATGACGACACTGCGGCGAAGGAATACTCCCCTCCACATCCCATTCTGCCAGGTGGGTGGGTCGGCACGAAATCCGGGCAGGCCGAACCGCGTGAATTTACGGTTACAGCCATGACCGACACCCAGCTGCCCGGTGTGTTCGGGGGCGTGCAGCCGCTGCTCGAGCACTACGGGTACCTGGGAGTCGGCGGGATGCTGTTCCTGGAGGACTTCGGTGTTCCGGTGCCCGGCGAGATCATGTTGATCGCCGCCGCGGTCTTCGCAGGCGCAGGCCAGATGAACATTGCGGTGGTCTTTGTGGTCGCTGCGCTCGCCGCCGTTATCGGCGACAACATCGGCTTCATCGTCGGCCACTTCGGCGGCCGCCCGCTGGCGGTGCGATTCGGGCGATACGTGTTCCTGACGCCGGAGCGGTTGGAAAAGGCCGAGAACTACTTCGACGCCCACGGCGGCAAGGTCGTCACCATCGCCCGCTTCATCGACGGGCTGCGCCAGATCAACGGGCTGCTGGCCGGGATCGCAGGCATGCACTGGCTGAAGTTTCTCGGTTACAACGCCCTCGGCGCGGTGCTGTGGGTGGGCACCTGGTGCGCTCTGGGGTATCTCGCAGGCGAGAACATCGTCGAGATCTACGACACTTTCGAACGGTACAAGTGGTACGTCATCGGCGCGCTCGCCGTCGTCATCGCAATTGTGGTCACACGCCGCGTGCGGCGCGGACGTGCGGAGCGAACGGCTTAGTAGTTTGTATTCGTGACAGCGAGTAGCCGCGGACGCGAGGAGCGGAGATCGCCTGAGCCGGAAATCCCCGCGCAATACCTGCTGTCTTCGTCTGCGCCTGAACCGCGCACGCTCATCGACATCCTCCGCGCCACGGCGGCGCTGTACCCCGACGCGCCCGCGCTCGACGACGGCGCCGTGCAACTCACCTACGCCGAGCTGATCAGCGACATCGAGGAAAGCGTCGAGTGGCTCGCCGCCCGCGGCATCGGCCGCGGTGACCGCATCGGCATCCGGATGCCGTCGGGCAGTTACGCGCTCTACGTGGCGATCCTTTCGACGCTGGCCGCGGGCGCCGCCTACGTGCCGGTTGACGCTGACGACCCCGAGGAGCGGGCCGGGCTGGTGTTCGGAGAGGCCGACGTGGTTGGGGTCATCACCGAGCAGGGACTGGTCCGCGGGTCCGGCGCGTCCAGGGGATGGCGCACAGACCCGCCGCTGGGTGGCGACGACGCCTGGATCATCTTCACGTCCGGATCCACCGGAACGCCGAAGGGCGTCGCGGTCACCCATCACAGCGCCGCCGCGTTCGTCGACGCGGAAGCGCAAATGTTCCTGCAGGCCAATCCCATTGGGCCTGGCGACCGCGTGCTGGCCGGACTATCGGTCGCATTTGACGCGTCGTGCGAGGAGATGTGGCTGGCCTGGCGGCACGGCGCCTGCCTGGTGCCCGCACCGCGCTCACTGGTGCGCAGCGGCATGGACCTTGGCCCGTGGCTGGTGTCCCGCGACATCACCGTCGTCTCGACCGTGCCGACGCTGGCGGCGCTCTGGCCCGCCGAGGCGCTCGAGGCGGTGCGGCTGCTGATCTTCGGCGGCGAGGCGTGCCCGCCGGAGCTGGCCGAGCGGCTGGCCATCGAGGGCCGCGAGGTGTGGAACACCTACGGCCCGACCGAGGCGACGGTGGTGGCCAGTGTGTCGCTACTCAACGGTAGGACTCCTGTGAGCATCGGGTTGCCACTGCGGGGTTGGGATCTGGCGGTGGTCGACAAAGAGGCTCGGCCAGTAGCAATTGGCGAAGTCGGTGAACTCGTGATCGGCGGCGTGGGCCTGGCCCGGTACCTGGATCCGGACAAGGACGCCGAAAAGTACGCAGAGATGCTGACGCTCGGATGGGCACGCGCCTACCGCAGCGGCGACTTGGTGCGGTTGGAACCCGACGGCTTGTACTTCGTCGGCCGGGCCGACGACCAGGTCAAGGTCGGTGGCCGTCGCATCGAGCTCGGCGAGGTGGACGCCGCCTTGGTGAACCTGCCGGGTGTCAGCGGCGGCGCTGCGGCGGTGCGACGGACCGCGAGCGGCACTCCCCTCCTGGTCGGCTATATCGCGAGCGCCGACCCGTCGTTCGACATCGCCACGGCCCGCGCCGCGCTGACCGAGTCGCTGCCCGCGGCGCTTGTGCCGCGGCTTGTGCTTCTCGACGAGCTGCCAACGCGCACGTCGGGCAAGGTCGACCGCGACGCGCTGCCCTGGCCGATCGCGGGCGGTCACCCCGGGGCAGATGGAGCGGAGGAGCCCGATCTCGGGGGCACCATGGGGTGGCTCGCCGGGCTGTGGCGCGACGTGCTCGCCGCGCCCGTGGACGGGCCCGAGGCCGACTTCCATGCGCTCGGCGGCGGGTCTTTGTCCGCGGCGCAGTTGGTGGCTGTGATGCGCCAGCGCTATCCGCAGGTGACCGTCGCCGATCTATACGACCATCCGCGGCTCGGCTCGCTGGCGGGCTATCTCGATGAGCTCGACCCGCCGCCAGCGGTCGAAGCGCGCGTGGTCAAACCCACGCCGCGGATGACCCAGGCTGTACAGGTGGCGCTGTCGCTGCCGCTTGCCACGCTGACCGCCCTGCAGTGGGTGGTGTGGCTAGCGCTACTCAACAATGTTGTCGAAAGCGGTATCGCTCAACTACATCCGATGCCCTGGCTGGTGCCGGCCAATTGGTGGTGGATCGTCGTCGGCTTC
>JAVXWV010000566.1:0-7226 GCA_032230775.1 Mycobacterium sp.
AAGGACAAACAGCGCGACTTCCTCGTCGACTCCGGCTATCTGGTGCCGCACTGGCCCAAGCCGTGGGGCCGGGCCGCCGACGTGCTCGAGCAGCTGGTTATCGAGGAGGAGTTCAGCGACATCGACCGGCCCGATATGGGCATCACCGGCTGGGTGGCACTGACCATCGCCCAAGCCGGCAACGACGACCAGCGGGAGCGCTTCGTCGAACCGGTGCTGCGCGGTCAGGTGATGTGGTGCCAGTTGTTCTCCGAACCCGGCGCGGGTTCGGACGCGGCCGCGGTGCGCACCGCAGCCAAGAAGGTCGACGGCGGCTGGAGTGTCACCGGCCAGAAGGTGTGGACCAGCCTTGCGCAGCATTGCCAGTGGGGGATGGCCACCGTGCGCACCGACCCCAACGCGGCCAAGCACGCCGGGGTCACCATGATGGCGATCGATATGAAATCCCCTGGCGTGACGGTCAATCCGCTGCGCGGCATCACCGGCGATTCTCACTTCAACGAGGTCTTCTTCGACGACGTGTTCGTCCCGGATGCCGATGTGGTCGGCGACGTCAACCGCGGGTGGCTGGTCGCCCGCGCGACACTGGGCAACGAGCGGGTCTCCATCGGTGGAGGTTCGGGCGGTGCGGTCGGGTTCAGCCCGGACGACCTCGTCAAGCTGCTGGATGCCGCGCCGAACGGGGCGAACTACGTGCGGCGGGCGGGCGAATCCATCGCCGAAACGCATACGCTGCGGCTGCTGAACCTGCGCAGGGCCAGCAGGGCCATCGCGGGCGCGGAGCCGGGGCCGGAGGGCAATGTGACCAAGCTGCTGGTTGCCGAGGCTGGTCAGCGGATCACCGAACTGGGCATGGAATTGGCCGGCTCGGCACCCGTGGTCGGACAGGCGCCGAAGCTGCTGCGCAGCTACCTGGGGAATCGGGCCATGACCATCGCGGGCGGCACGTCGGAGATCACTCGGAACACGATCGCCGAACGCATCCTCGGCCTGCCCCGCGATCCGCTCCTCAAGTAGCCAGGCACACGGCCGCCAAGCCTCATTCCGCGACCGTGTGTCTGCACACCGACACGCCGATATCTGTGGGTAGTTCACGCACGTTCGCGGGCGACGAGTGTGCGCGAAATGTACGCGTTTCACGGCGTGTCGCGGTGCAGACGCGCACGCTCGGCGTAGTGGTTCAGCGCACCGCCGCACGCCCGCGCACCCGCCCGAGCAACACCAGCGCAGCAAGGGTGACCAGCAGCAGGATCGTCGTACACGCGGCGGCCTGGAACGCCTGCCCGCGGTCGGTCAGTGCGAAGATCGTCAAGGGCAGGGTCTTCCACGTCGCCGGGTAAACCATTACCGTCGCGCCGAGCTCGCCCATCGACAGCGCTACCGCCAGCCCCGCCGCGGCGCCGAGCGCGGGTAAGAGCAGCGGAAGCGTGACCCGCAGCAGCACTCGCGAGGGGCCCGCACCGAGGGATTCGGCGGCCTGACGAAATGCGGGGTCGAGGCGGTCGAGGGCGGCGGACACGGCGCTGAACGCAAATGCGAGCACAAGAACTGCGTGCGCCAAGATGACGATCCACCGGGTACCACCAAGCAGCAGTGGCCGCGAGTTGAACGCGATCAACAATCCGAGGCCGATCGCCACCGACGGCACCGCGATCGGCAGGTGAAACACCGCGTCGGTGACGCGGCTCAGCCATCGCGGAGCCTCCCGCGCGGCAAGTGCCGCCCAGGTGCCGAGCACCAGCGCCATGGCGCCGGAAATGAACGCCGTCTGCAGGCTGACCGACAGGCTCGCCAGGTTCTCACCGGAGAGCGCGTCGTCGAAATGGGCCAGCCCGAGGTCTGACGGCAGCGCCTCGGTCCACGATCCGGCAAGGCCCGCGATCACCACAGTGGCAAGCGGCGCCACGAATACGACGAGCACGACGGCGGCGAACCCGATGAGGATGGCCGTCCTACTGCGGCTGCTCCACAACAACATCGGCGGCCCCCTTTCCGCGACCGGTCATCATCCGTGCGAACACCAGCCGGTACAGCCCGTAGAGCACCAGCGACAGCGCGATCTGCACTGTGGCGATCACCGCCGCCCCTGGTAGATCGAACGTGACGATGCCGCGGGTGTAGATCAGCACCGGCAGGGTGATCACTCCTTTGGCCCCGGTGAACAGCACAATGCCGAATTCGTTGAGCGTCAACAGAAGTACCAGGCTGCCGCCTGCCATCAGAGCGGGCCACGCCTCCGGCATCACCACTGACCGCAACACCCGCAGCGGTGACGCGCCGAGGCTGGCGGCGACGTCGAGCTGTGCCCGGGGCAGCACCGCAAAGGACGCCAGCAGCGGGCGCACGACGAACGGCGTGAAGAAGGTGATCTCGGCGGCGATCACACCTGCGGGCGTGTAGAGGAAGTTCAGCACCTGCGATGTTCCGGTGATGCCGGCGATCGCGGCGTTCACCGCGCCTGCACTTCCGTAGAGGAAGGTGAACGCCAACGTGATAAGGAACGACGGCAGCGCCAGCACGGTGTCGATCAGCCTGCCGACCAGCACGGCACCAGGGAAGGGGACGAAAGCGAGAACGATCGCCAGGAATGTGCCGAGCACCAGACAACCGGCCGTGGATGTGGCCGCGATCGCGACGGTTCGCCACAACGCGCCACGGAACATCTCCGATGCCAGCACATCCGACCATGTCGACCAACCACGCTGGGTATCACCGACTTTCGTCGATTCCAGGCACACCCGGACGAGCGGATACACGGCGCAGACCAACACCACGAGCAGCGGCGCGAGGGTCCACAGCACCGCACGCGACGACGTCGGCGCCCGGCGCGCCTCAGCGTCGGGCTCCGCTGCGGGCCGGTCGAGTACGGCTGTCACGACGCCTGAACCAGCACGCCTGCAGGTTCCGGCAGACGAACGCCCACCTCGGTGCCGATCCCGATTTGGGCATTTCCCGGTACGTCGATGTCGATCAGCTGATCCGGCAGGCCACCGACCGAGAGCACCAGGCGCGTGGTGGCGCCGCGCCACACCGAGGCGGTCACCGTGGCACGCAGCGCATCTCGCTCGCCGAGCGAGACGATCCGCATGGCATGGGGCCGAATACACAGCAGTGCCTTGGAATCCGGCGCCCAATCGATCTTGCCGACGGTCGGTTGCGGCGCTTCCGCACTGACCGTTTTGTGCGCGATGGCCACCAGTGCCGAGGTGCCGATGACCCTTCCGACCGTGCACGGGATGAGGTTGGCGCCGCCAAGGAATGCCGCCGTGAAGCTGGTGGGCGGCCGCTTCCACAGGCTTTCGGCGGTATCGACGTCCATCAGTTTTGCGTTGTTCATCACCACGATCCGGTCGGCCAGCGCAAGCGCCTCGGCCTGATCGTGGGTCACGTAGAGCATCGCGGTGTCGGGCAGCGATTCCTTCAGCCGCTGCAGCTCGGCCAGTGTCGAGTGGCGAAGCTGGGCATCGAGCGCTGCCAATGGCTCGTCGAGCAGCAGCACCTTCGGCCTGATTGCGAGGGCGCGGGCGATGGCGACCCTCTGCTGCTGACCGCCGGAAAGCTCACGGGGAAGCCGACTTCCGTAAGCCGACATGCCGACCATGTCCAGCGCCTCGGCGACGCGTGGGCCGATCTCCGCGCGCGGCACCCGATGCGATTTGAGCCCGAACGCAACATTGTCGGCGACCCGCATGTGGGGAAACAGCGCGTACGACTGGACAACCACGCCGATACCCCGCTTCGCGGGCGGCTGGTCGGTGACGTCGCGGCCTGCCAGCCGGACCGTGCCCGATGTCGGCCGGACGAACCCGGCCAGCGCATTGAGCGCGGTCGACTTGCCCGACCCGCTCGGCCCGAGCAGTGCGACCGTCTCGCCCGGCGCCACCCGCAAGCTGAAGTCGATCAGCGCCTTCGTCACATTGCGGCCCCGGCCGTAGGACACGCCGACGCGATCGAAAATGATTGCCGGCGTCCGGGTTTCCTCGGCCTTGGCTTGCTGTGCCGTAGTTCGCGGCCGGCCGACCCCGACTCGGCTCATGCCTCGGCTCCCGCGCGCTTCGGTCCTCGCTCGTGCCTCGCTGCGATCCTCACTCGCGCATGCCTTCGGGCGGTCACGTCAGTTCCCGGTCGCCTTCTGGTAGGCAGCCACGTCGGCGTCCAGTTCGGCGAGCACGGTGTTCCAGTCCGGCACCCAAACGTCGACGCCGTCGAGCACCGCCGCCGGTGTGTTCGGTGCGGCCGAACCCCCTGCGGTGGTGCGGATCTGGTCGCGCACTGGGATGCCGAGCGCGTCGGGCTCCACCGTCTTCTGAACGTCGTCGGACAGCAGGAACTCCAACAGCTTCTTGGCTGAGGCTTCGTGCGGCGCCCCCTTGGTGACGGCTGCGACGTACGGCAGTGACACCGTGGTTCGCTTTCCGTCCGCCACCGCCGGGACGAAGATGTTGAACTTCGAGCCGTCGTCCTTGATCGAACCCAGGTTCATCTGCACATCGCCGTTGGCGACGAGCAACTCGCCATTGCTCACCTTGGGCTGCAGCTTTCCGGTGGACGACGACGGGCCGACGTTGTTCGCCTGCAGCTTGGTCAGGTAGTCCACTGCGCCCGGCTTTCCGAGCAGATGCTGCAGCAGAATCAGCACCGCGGTGCCGTCGCCTGCCTGCCCGGGTGTGGAGTACTGCAGCTTGCCCTTGTACTTGGGGGCCAGCAGGTCATCCCACGTCTTGGGCTGCGGGTTCGCGCTCGGGTTCGCGATGAAGTTCAGTGCGTTGTTCACGATCGGCACGTAGTTCGGCGACACCTGGTCGGCGGGGATGCCTGCGGTATTCACGCCGCTGGCAACGAGTAGCCCCGATTTGTCGGCCTTCTGGATGAACGGAGGAAGCGTGACCAGGAGGTCGGCCTGCGGGTTGGATTGCTCCTTCTCCACCCGCGAGACCACCTCACCGGATCCGGCCTCGACGAGGTTGACCGCGATGCCGGTGTCCTTGGTGAACTTGTCGAACTGGCTCTTGTACCAGGTTGCGAGACCGTCGGCACTGTAGACGGTAAGCGTCTCCTTAGAGCCGGAGGTACCGGTGCCGCCGCACGCGGCGGTCATCGCCACTGCCATCACTGCGATAGCCGCGATGCGAAGGGTGTTACTCACCTTGAACGACTTCATGATTCCTTCTCTTCGTTATCGATCTTGCACAATGAGACCGGCGAACTCGGTGACGGAGTCGACGACGTGGGTGGCTCCGGCCGCGCGGAGCTGGCGCTCGTCGTGAGCGCCGGTGAGGGTGCCCGCGGCGATCGCAACACCTGCGCGCAGCCCGCTTTCGATGTCGCTGCTGGTGTCTCCGAGCGTTGCGACGTTGAAGACGCTGTCGATGTCGAGCCGCATCAGCGCGGTGAGGATCAGATCCGGATACGGACGTCCGCGCACACCGTCGCCGGGCGCGAGCACCAGATCCGCGAGTGACTGCCAGCCCAGCGCGGCCAGCAGCTTCTCCTGGGTTGTACCACTGAAGCCGGTGGTCAGTGCCACCCGCACGCCTGAATTTCGGATTCGGGAAATCGCCTCAGCCGCACCGTCGATCGGCGTGGCACGCCCTTCGTCGATCAGGCGCTCGTACGCGCGCTCGAAGGCGAGGTTGGCCTGCTGCGCGCGATCCTCTGTCCCGAACAGCGCCCTGAACACACTGATCTTGGACTGACCCATGGTGTCGAGCACGTATTGCCGAGCACGGTCGCGCTCCTCGCCCGATCCAGACACTCCCACCTCGGTGGCGGCAGCCTCGAAGGCGCTGACCACCAGGCCGTCGTCGGCGACAGTGGTGCCTGCCATGTCGACAACCGCAAGTTGAATCGCATTGTTCTGCATAGGAGTTCCTTCGCGCTACAGGCCGACCAGGTCAGCCGTCTGTTCGGCGATCGCGGGGGCCAGCGTCATACCACGGCCTCCCGGACCCGTGATCACCCATACGGCGTCGTCCGGCGACGTTCTGCACACCAGCTGATCGGGGTCGACGCACTGGCTGTACACACCGGCCCAGCGGTGCCGGATCGGCGGAAGGGTCCTGCCGAGAAACTGTTCGACGGCTTCGACGAGGTAGGAGTACGGCGCTTCGGACACGTCGAACGGGAAGGGCTCGTCGTACTCGTGGGTGTCGCCAATGGTCAGCCCGCCGTGCAGGCGCTGCACGCACAGCAGTTGCATCCGGTGCTCGCTGGCGATGTCATCCTGGGATTCGCTGCGGCGCAACTGGTCCAGCGCAGGCCCGGCGAATCCGGGGTAGTACCTGAAGCTGTCGCCATCGGCGATCGCCGTGGTCAACTCCTCATCGAGCGGCTCTGTCTGCATCATCTGCAGCCGAACTCGACGCACCGGCAATTCGCCCGCGATGTCGCGCACCAGGCCGCCGTGTGCGGCGCCTGCGCAGATCAGCACCAGGTCTGCGTCGTAGCGGCGTCCGCGGTCGTCGATGACGGCCGTGCAATCGACGGACCGTATCTCGGTGCACGCGTGGAACCGGTACCGGCGGGTGGTCGCCATGTACCAGCGCATCGCGGGCAACGCTTGTCGCGATTCCACCGCGGCGTCGCGGGTGCAATGCAGACCCGCCAGGTACTTGCCGCGCAACGCCGGGTTGAGCGCGCGAACGCGTTTGGGCTCCAGCAGCGTGAAGCCGCGCAACTCGGCGTCCCCGCGGGACGCCGCCTCCTCGGCAACGGCGACTTCTCCCGGCGTGCGAAGTAACGTCAGCGAGCCGGCAGGCCGGAATCCGATTCCAGGTATCTGGGCACCGAGCCGTTCCCACAGTTCGCGTGCCCGCAGGGTGGCGGCCAACTCACTGCGCGACCGGCCGGACACCCAGACCAGACCGAAATTGCGGACGGTCGCCCCCCGCGCCTCGGGTTCGCGCTCGAACTGGACGACCTCATGCCCGCGGTCGATCGCCTCGAGGGCGTGCGCGGTGCCGAGGATGCCTGCACCGACAATCGCCACCCGCATGGTGCCGACCATTCCGAGCCATCGCGACCACACCGAGACCACAAGGTGTGGCGGCGCCGAACAACAGGTTAAGAATTGGTATAGACCAATCTCGGGTACGCTTGCGGCATGGCTGTTCTCGACGAAGTCGGTCATCTGCTGCGCTCGTTGCGCGGCGTATGGGACGAGGATGCGGTCGACGAACTCGACCACGCCCTGCAGGCAGCGGCCAGGGCGCGCGACGACGATGCCG
>JAVXWV010000579.1:0-5031 GCA_032230775.1 Mycobacterium sp.
GTGAAGTCCACGTAGGAGACCGGTTCCGCGAAGTCGTGCCGGGTGAACACCGGCACGATCGGCGTGTTGTGGACGAACTTGAAGTGAGCGAAGTCGACGCCGTTCTCGAGCACGTACTGCGGGTGCAGTTCAAGCGTCTCGCGGAACAGGCGCTGCTGCGGGTAGTAGTCGGCGGCGCTGCTGCCGTCGTCAAAGCCGGCGAACACGTCGGGGGCGTCGAAGAAGGGGTCGCGACCTTCCACGTCGTGCCAGATGTAGATCGACTCGTTGCGCTCAACGACCGGATAGGTGCGCATCCGGCGACCTCGGTTCGGTCGCGGCTCGTAGGGGATGCAGACGTTTCGACCCTCGGCGTTCCATTGCCAACCGTGGAACGGGCACTGGATCACCTCGCCCTCGACGTGTCCGCCGAACCCGAGATGTGCACCGAGGTGTTCGCAGTACGCGTTCATCACGGTCACCCGGCCGGACTCCGACCGCCACGCGATCAGCTCGGTGTCGAAGTACTTCATCGTGTGCACGGCGCCGATCTCGACCTGGTCGGACCAGGCGACCTGGAACCATCCTGTCGGCTTCATCGAGAGCGGCGGCTTCGCCATGGGACCAAAGCATAGTGGGTTCTATGAAAATTTAGAAGAAGGTTCTGTGAATCCCGTAGCATCGGCACGATGACGGACGTCGGTGTTCAGCCTCAGCGCACCAATCGGCGAGGTGATGCCACCCGTAAGAACATGCTCGACGCTGCCCTCAAGGCGCTGGCGACCGGCGACCCCGCAGCCGTTTCGGCCAATCGGATCGCCAAGGAAATCGGCGCCACCTGGGGTGCGGTGAAGTACCAGTTCGGCGACGCCGACGGACTCTGGGCTGCGGTTCTGCATCGCACCGCCGAACGACGGGCCGACGTGTTCACCCCTGCGAATCCGACGGCGCCGCTGCGACAACGCGTCGCCAGCATCATCGACACCCTCTACGACGGTCTCACCGGCACCGACTCACGCGCGATCGAGAACCTGCGCGCGGCGCTTCCGCGCGACCCTGCGGAACTGGAGCGTCTGTATCCACGCACCGCCGCCGAACTCCAATCCTGGGGACGCGGCTGGCTGGCGACGTGTCAGAACGCGTTCACGGGGCTGAACATCGATCCGGGTCGCGTGAACGAGGTCGCCACGTTGATCCCCGGCGCGATGCGCGGCATTACGTCCGAACGCCAACTCGGCAGTTATTCCGATCTGGACTTGGCGCGCCAAGGGTTGACCAACGCCATCGTCGCGTACCTCGAAGGTTCGGGTTCGGCCTCAAGGCAGTCTTGACTGGTTTGACACAGACGCGCTGATTGTAAAAGGATCAATGGTCGCTCATTCCAATAGTCGGGGGCGGTCCGACTCGGGGCGCACACGTGGCGAATTAGAGGGGGGCCTTGCTGTGGCTGGCGAGACTGAGTCGCGCGGTGACGAGGCGGGCTCTGGTGTCGAGCCGCCGATCTCGCCGAAGGTGCGTCGCGCGTTCGGGTTGCTCGAGCGGCTCGCGCCCGGAGTGGGAGCGCGGTGGGCCATCGAGCTGTGGTGCACACCGCCCGCGGTCGAGATGAGTCTGCGCATGCCGCCAGGTGTCTCGGCGGGGGAGCCCGTCGAGGCTGCCTGGTCCGGGCACCGTATCGCGGGCGAATCCTGGGGAGACGGGCCGCCGGTGTACCTCGTGCACGGGTGGGGCGGCTGCCGGGCACACCTCGGAGTCTTCGTGAAACCGCTCGTCGAGGCCGGACACCGAGTCATCGCGTTCGATCTGCCTAGTCACAACGAATCCGACCCGGGCGATCTCAAGCCCGGGCGCACTACCGTCGTCGAGTGCGCCGAAGCGGTGCAAGCGATGGTGCGCACGCACGGGCCTGCGCGCGCGATCGTGGCGCATTCCCTCGGGGCGAAAGCCACCGCAATGGCCGTGGCATCGGGCGCGCAGGCCGAACGGCTGGTGTTCTTGGCGCCGATGGGTGACTTCTCGTGGTATCTCGACGTCTTCGCCAACCGTCACGGGTTCGGACGCCGCACCCGCACCGGACTGCACCGCCGCCTCGACCGGCGACTGGGCATCCCGCTGTTCGACACCGACATCTCCACCGTGGCAACCCGATTGAAAAATCCAACACCACTGCTGGTCGTGCATGACCCCGATGACCCCGACAGCTCGTACGCGGACAGCGAGCACATCGTCGGCGCGTGGCCCGGCGCGACCCTGGTGACCACCCGTGGGCTCGGGCGCCTGGCGCACTACCGCATCTTGCGGCATCGCCCCGCCATCAATGCCGCGGTCGAATTCATCGGCAGCGCACCGATCGCCTGTGCCAGCACCTTCGCAGAGAATTGACGTTTCTGTAGACGTCGGACGGGTACTCGGTTTCGAGGAGGTCCGAAAATGCCCGTCTGGAGTTGGTTCTTCATTGCAGCTGCTGTCATCTTCGCCGTCACGCTGGTAATGGTCGGTGTCCTGTCGGTGACTGGACGGACGCGGACCAAACGATTGAAGAAGCGCTTCGGTCCTGAGTACGAACGAGTCGTAAGCGAAGTCGGTGATCAACGCGCCGGCGAAGAGAAACTCGTTGCGCGCGAACGTAAGCGACAGGAACTCGAGACCAAGAAGAAAGGCGCGCCGAAGGATGCGCGGGCAAAAAGGAATCTCCACAATGCTTGACCTCAGCGGGTTTCGGAACGTCAGAACAGGGAACTGAATCCCTACGGTTACTGCGGATCGGCGCTGGTAACCACTCGGGTGAGAAGGTCCCATGACGCGCAGTCGTCGTATGCGGGTTGTCTTGCACAACAACGGCTTGCTCCTTGCGTGCCTGGGATTGTTTGCAGTTTTCTTTGTCGGCATGGTCGTGTCTGGCGCAGCGACCTATAACCAGGAGCAGCAGGAGCACGGCTCACACGAGCACGTGTCGGTGTTGAGGTACCTGACGACCGGCGACTTCGTCGAAGCGACCTTTGAGAACTGGGAGTCGGAGTTCTTGCAGATGGGCATGTACGTGGTTTTGACCGCGTTCTTGTACCAGAAGGGGTCTTCTGAGTCTAAGCCGATCAATGAGCCCGCTCCGCAGGACCAGGATCCGCGCGCCGTGCAGCCGAACCAGCACTCGCCGTGGCCGGTCCGCAAAGGCGGCCCGGTCCTTGCTCTGTACGAACGCTCTTTGGCCACAGCATTTTTCGCGTTGTTCTTCGCCTCTTGGGCGTTGCACGCCGTGGGCGGCGCGAAGGCGTTCAACGACCAACAGTTGGAGCATGGCCAGGCCGCGATCTCGGTATGGCGCTATGCGACCACGTCGCAATTCTGGTTCGAGTCGATGCAGAATTGGCAGAGCGAATTCATCGCAGTCGCGGCGATAGTCGGGTTGTCAATCTTTCTGCGGCAGAGGGGTTCTGCCGAATCCAAGCCGGTTGCCGAACCACACCGACACACCAGCGCATAATGTGCCGCCCGACAGCTAGACGTCTGACGCGGCATCGCCTGCCTGCCCTTCGACCTCACGTTCCCCACCCAGACGACGCGACGTTGCTTGCAGCGAGGCGTTCCAAATCACGCCCGTCACCACGGCGGCTCCCAAACCGATCAACCCCGAAGCGGCGACGATCGTTTCGCTGCTCATGACATGACCTGTACCCCCGACACGGATGAACAACACCTCAGGCGCATTGGCGAAGCCCATCAGCTTGAGCAGGATTCACCGCCGCCCGAGGTGGGTAGCCCACAAGCATGTCGAGTCAACGGGCCGGTGCCGGTCGGTACCCAGTCCTGATCGTCGGACTGATGTTGGTCCTTGGTGGCGTCGCCACGCTCGGTACCTTTCTCGTCGCTGCGGGGGAGCATTTGACGGCCGGGGCGGGGATTCTGGCTTTGGCATCAGCACTGTGTTTCACCGCCGGTTTCGTGCTGGTTACCCGGGCGGTCAAACGCCGCGGTGGTCTGCTCGACGCCGAGCCCACGCCAGCCGAACGAGTGATGTACGAGGTCGAGCACCGACCGCATATCCGCCGCCGTCCGTAATTTTTCCAGATCTGATCGCGCCAACCGAAGGATAGTCACCATGCCGAATTCGTCGATCAAGAACGAAAAGTTGTACGAGGACCTGCGCAAGCAGGGGGACTCCAAGGAAAAGGCGGCGCGCATCTCCAACGCCGTCGCCGCCCGAGGTAAGTCCGCTGTGGCACGCAAGGGTGGTAAATCCGGGTCGTACGACGACTGGACCGTCGCGGACCTGAAGAAGCGGGCGAAGGAACTCGGGGTGTCGGGGTACTCCGGGCTGACAAAGAGCAAGCTGATCTCGAAAATCCGCAATCACTGAGGAGACGGCTGCTGCTAGCCCGTGTCCTCTGATGGCGGCGCGACGGTGCCGTCGCCAAACTCGCGATCGGGATTGACACGAAGGTGTGCGGTCATCAGCAGCTTGTCGTAGCCGGGCCGAGTCGGGAGCGGTTCGCTACTGGTGAGGGCGATGAAGTCAGCGGCTACCTGTGCGGCGAGAAGCCTCAACTTGACATTGGTCTCCTGGGATCGCCACTTGAGCAGTTCGAACGCGGACGCTTCGTCCATCCCGTAGATCAGCATCAACATGCCCTTGGTCCGCTCGATGTCCGCCCGGGCCTCGGCGATTACCGTGACAGCGGCGGTCACCTCGTCCTGGCGTTCTTGCTCCAATGGCGTGATGTCCACGTAGTAGCCGTGGGTGCCCACCACCGTCCCGTGGACATCTCGCAGAAGATCTCCGACAACCACAACATGATGGATTCGTCCCTGCACGTCGACGATGCGGTGCCGGCTGCTGAACGCCTGACGGGATCGGCGGATCAGCTCGAGGGTGTCAGCGATGTGGCGGTAGTCGTCGGGATGCTTATGGGACAACACCATTTCGGTGGTCGGGGTTGCCGAGCCCGGGAGGTAGCCGTGCATCTTCTCTACCTGGGGCGACCATTCCCACCGGTCGTCGTCGAAGTACAGGCGGAACCAGCCGACCCGCTGAGGGTCGCCAGCGGCTAACGCGCC
>JAVXWV010000644.1:0-17462 GCA_032230775.1 Mycobacterium sp.
CGTCCGTACTGCCTATGACGCGCCGTTCCCCGAGGAGGCGTACAAAGTTGGCGTAAGAGCGATGCCGGGTCTGATCCCGACGACGCCCGACGATCCTGCCTCGGCCGCTAACCGCACCGCATGGAAAATGTTGAGCGACAGTGCAACCCCGTTGCTGGTGGCATTCAGTGACGGCGATCCCATGACTGGCGCGATGGCAGGCATCTTCGCGGGTCAGATGCGGGGCGCACAGGGCATCGAACATCCGCTGATCGCGAACGCGGGGCATTTCCTACAGGAGGACGCCGGCGACGAACTGGCCGCGGCGATCGTGCAATTCCTCAGCAGGACACTTTGATGGCGAACGTGCCGGAGGTGCGGAAACTGGGGTTGGCGGTGCTGAAGCCGTCGGCCGTTCCGCTGATGTCATAGGTCCGGCCGGTCATCGTGACCCTGGCGGTGCCGCCGAGCCCCGCGTTGTAGCTGCCGGTGAAGCCGCCGACGTTGTTGATGCCAACCGCTTCGGTGGTGAGCTGGTCCTTGTTGGAGACCAGCGCCGAGACCCCCGATGTCTGATCACCGGTGGTGATCGTGGTCAGCGAGCCGGCCGGGGTGCACTGCACAGCCTCGGTGGTGCCGGTGTTCTGACCGTTGACGGTCACCTGCGCAGTGCCCGCGACGAGCGTGCCCGGCGGCGGTTTGTAATCCGGCGGACCTGAGGAACACCCGGCGACGGCCATCAATGCCGCGGCGGCGACGACCCATCGCGTCTTCACAGTGCAGAATCTACGGCGTGCGGGAGCCCTTCTTCAGCGTTGACGCCGAATTGCCGGGACGGCTCGGCCGCGCCGGTGTCATCCGTACTCCGCACGGCGACATCCACACGCCCGCATTCATCGCTGTCGGTACCCAGGCGACAGTCAAGGCCGTTCTGCCTGAAACCATGAAAGAGCTTGGTGCACAAGCGATTCTGGCGAACGCCTATCACCTCTATCTGCAGCCCGGCCCCGACATCGTCGAGGAGGCGGGCGGACTCGGCGCGTTCATGAACTGGCAAGGGCCCACCTTCACCGACAGCGGCGGGTTCCAGGTGCTCTCGCTCGGTGCCGGCTTCAAGAAGGTGCTGGCGATGGATACCCGACGGGTCCAGGCCGACGACGTCATCGCCGAGGGCAAAGAGCGGCTGGCCCATGTCGACGACGACGGCGTCACGTTCCGCTCGCATCTCGACGGCTCGACCCATCGCTTCACCCCCGAGGTGTCGATCGGGATCCAGCACAGGCTCGGCGCGGACATCATCTTCGCCTTCGACGAGCTGACCACCCTGGTCAACACCCGCGGTTACCAGGAAGAGTCGGTGCGGCGCACCCACGACTGGGCGGTGCGGTGCCTGGTCGAACACCGCAGGCTGACTCGTCTTGGCCAGGCTGCCAGTCCGTCAAAGCCTGCGCAGGCACTGTTCGGCGTGGTGCAGGGCGCTCAGTATGAGGATTTGCGCAGGCAGGCCACGCGGGGGCTGACCAAAATTGTCGACGAGGACGGGCGCGGATTCGACGGCTACGGCATCGGCGGGGCGCTGGAGAAGCAGAACCTGGCCACTATCGTCGGCTGGGTCAGCAGCGAGCTGCCCGCGGACAAGCCCCGCCACCTTCTCGGGATCAGCGAGCCCGACGACCTGTTCGACGCCGTCGCCGCTGGCGCCGACACCTTCGACTGTGTGTCCCCGTCCCGCGTCGCGCGCAACGCCGCGGTGTACTCCGCGACCGGTCGCTACAACATCACCGGCGCCCGTTACCGACGCGACTTCACCCCGATCGACGCAGAATGCGACTGCTACACCTGCGCCCACTACACCCGCGCCTACCTGCACCACCTGTTCAAATCGAAGGAGATACTGTCCGCGACGCTCTGCACGATCCACAACGAGCGCTTCGTGATCAGGCTCGTCGACCAGATCCGTGCCGCCATCCGCACCGGCGAGTTCGACGAGCTCCGCGCGCACGTGCTCGGCCAGTACTACTCGACGCCTGCACAATAAGTGGATGGCGACCAATGCGGATTCGCAGGCATTGCTGCTCCAGTTGCTCGACCCGTCGAACCGGGCGGATCCGTACCCGGCCTACGACCGGATCCGCGAGCACGGGCCGCTGCAGCTACCGGAGATGACCCTGAACGTGGTCGTATCAGGACTGCGACGACGTGCTGCGGCATCCGTCGTCGGCCAGTGATCGAATCAAGTCGACCGCGGCGCAGCGCGAGATCGCAGAGGGAGTTGAGGCAAGGCCCGTCGGCCCACCGGGATTCCTGTTTCTCGATCCCCCCGACCACACCCGGCTGCGCAAGCTGGTCAGCAAGGCGTTCGTGCCGAAGGTGGTCAAGTCACTCGAACCCGACATCACCGCGCTCGTCGATTCGCTGCTCGACAATGTCGAGGCACGGGGCTCCTTTGAACTCATCGCCGACTTGGCCTATCCGCTGCCGGTCGCGGTGATCTGCCGGCTGCTCGGCGTTCCGATCGAGGACGAGCCGGAGTTCAGTCGCGCGTCGGCGCTGCTCGCCGCCGCGCTGGACCCGGTCAGGTCGTTCACCGGCCAAGCCCCCGACAGTTTCGACGAAATGGTGCAGGCCGGCCGGTGGCTGCGCGAGTACTTCCGGGAACTCATCGCGCGGCGGCGCACCGACCCCGGCGACGATCTGATGTCGGCATTGGTTCACGTCGAGGAGGCGGGGGATCAGCTCACTGAGGAAGAGATTGCCGCGACGTGCAACCTGCTGCTGGTCGCAGGGCATGAGACGACGGTGAACCTGATCGCCAACGGGACTCTGGCGATGCTGCGCGACCCGTCGCAATGGACGGCGCTGGCCGCCGACCCGCAGCGGGTTTCCGCGGTGGTGGAGGAGACGCTGCGCTACGACCCGCCCGTGCAGTTGATGGGCCGAATTGCCGCCGACGACATGACAATTGGTGACGCCGCCGTGCCGAAGGGCGACATTATGATTTTGCTGCTGGCCGCCGCACACCACGATGCCGCCGCGTTCGACCGGCCCGGTGAATTCGACCCGGACCGTGAGAACATTTGCCACCTGGCGTTCGGAAAGGGTCCGCACTTCTGCCTGGGCGCGCCGCTGGCCCGGCTGGAGGCCGCCGTCGCGCTGTCAAAGGTGACCGCTCGCTTCCCGCAGGCCCAGATGGCAGGCGAGCCGGCCTACAAGCCGAACCTGACGCTGCGTGGCCTGGCCAGCCTCGACATCAAGGTCTAACCACGCCCAAACTCACGTTCGGGCGCGAAAGTGCAAGTCGCCAATATTCGGCGACTACAAGCTCACCTCGGTGAGGACTCGCGCGGTTGGCGCGCCGACCAATGCAGGCGAGGCCTCCGGCGACTGCCAGACCACGTCATGCAGGAAGGTGCGGAAATTGCTTGCCGCGTCCACGCTTTCGAAGCGAAGGTTGACCACGATGTAGTTGGGGTCGTCGCTGGGTTGAAACACCGCAGTGTGCCGGACGCCCGCCGCCTCGCGTGCGGGTGCGAATCGTTGAAATGCCTCGAGCCACGTATCCAGATCGCTGATCTCGTGCTCGATGTGCAGAACGGCCATGCCCCAGTGTGAACCCCGCGCGACGCTCACCGCGCCAATTCGTCGATGACCGCCCGTGCCGCCCGTTCTCCCGCATCGACCGCCCCCTCCAGGTAGGCGCTCCAATAGGTTGCGGTATCGGTTGACGCCCAATGAATCACACCGATGGCTGCGCTGAGTGCCGGGCCGTAGGTGGTCCACACATGTGGTCCATGGTTGGCGTTGTAGCAGCCACGGGTCCATTGCCGTTCAGACCATTCACCGTCGACGTAGAGCTCGGGTTTGGCTGCTGCACTGCCGAAGTGGCGTACCAGTTCGGCGGTGAGCGCTTCGCGGCGCTGCGGCTCGGGTATGCGGCCGTAGGTGCGGGCCTGATCACCTTCCAGGAACAGCAGGATCACGCCGTGGTCGTTGCCGGGGATGCACGTGTCGTTGGACATCCTGGCCGGGCCGACATCGGAGATGAGCTGGCCGTTGAATCCGTCGTCGCGCCAGAACGGCTCGTCGTAAATGAAGAATGCCTTCATCGCCGAGCCGTTGGGCAGCCGCTGGGTGAGCTGATCGCGGACGCCGGGAAGGGGCGGGTCGTACATGATGCGTCCCGCGAGAGTCGGTGATACCGCGACGATCACTCGGCGGCCATGTGCCATCAGCCCACCACGGCAGTGCACGGTGACGCTCTCGGCGGTGTGCTCGATCAGCTGCACCGGAACGTTCAGCACTATGTGGTCCTCGATCAGCGCCGCCAGCCGAGTTGGGATCTCGCTGGTCCCGCCGACGAACCGCGTGGTCTGCGCGCCACCTTCGGATTCGGCGAACAGCTCTGACGTCACGCCGCAGGTCTGGATGGTGAACAGCAGGTGCAGGAAAGACACCTCGGCGGTCGGCACCGCGAGGATCCCGACTGTGCAGATCTCCAACAGGTTGCGGGCCACCGGCGAAAGCCCCTGTGCGTCATACCAGGCACCTGCGGTGACGGCGTCCCACTCGAGAGCGCGTGGCGCCGACCAGGGTGCTTCGACTGGAACCTCTGCAGCCAACACGTCGAGTCGGCGAAGCACAAGCTCGAGTTCTTTCAACTCCGAACCGAATTTGGCGTGAAACTCCCTCTCTCGCAGGACACCAGACCCAACTAGCTCATAGGACGTGTCACCTTCGTCGTACTGTGTGAAGGTTTCGACTCCGAGCTCCGCGGCCAGGCGGAACATTCGTTCGTGCGTGTCGCCGATCCACTGCGCGCCGAGTTCGACTGGAACGCCCGGCAGTACTTCCTGGGTGAGGATTCGTCCGCCGACGCGCTCGTCGGCCTCCAACACCAGCGGCTTGAGTCCTGCTTCGAGCAGCTTTCGCGCGGCGACCATCCCCGAAAGTCCCGCCCCGACGATGATGACGTCCGCTTCGTGGCGTGTTGGATTTGCCATGATGCAACGTTCTCACAGGCCTTCGCTTTCAGTCGCCATAGGCACATTCTGCTTCGGATTCACTACCGGTACGGTCTAGCGCATGCGAATCCTGTTGGTGGGTGCCGGTGGTGTCGGTTCAGCGTTCTGCGCCATCGCAGCGCGCCGTGAGTTCTTCGACCAAATCGTCGTCTGCGACCACGACGAGTCGCGGGCCAAGCAGGCCGCCGACGCCGTCGGCGACGCGCGGTTCTCCGCCGCCCAGGTTGACGCCACATCGGCCGACGCAGTCGCGGAACTGGTTCGCCGGCATGACATCACCCATGTCATGAACGCCGTCGACCCGCGGTTCGTGATGCCGATCTTCAACGGCGCGTTGGCCGTTGGCGCCGACTACCTCGACATGGCGATGAGCCTCTCGCAGCGCCATCCCGAGCGGCCGTACGAACTCACAGGCGTCAAGCTCGGCGACGAGCAGTTCGCCGTCGAGGATCAGTGGCGTGCCGACGGGCGCCTGGCGCTGGTCGGGATCGGTGTCGAGCCAGGGCTTTCCGACGTGTTCGCCCGCTACGCGGCCGATCACCTGTTCTCCGACATCGACGAGCTCGGCACTCGCGACGGGTCGAACTTGACCGTCGATGGCTACGAGTTCGCACCGTCGTTCTCCATCTGGACGACCATCGAGGAGTGCCTCAACCCGCCGGTGATCTGGGAGGCCGACCGCGGCTGGTTTGTCACCGAACCGTTCTCCGAGCCGGAGGTCTTCGACTTTCCCGACGGCATCGGTCCCGTCGAGTGCGTCAACGTCGAGCACGAGGAAGTGCTGCTGATGCCGCGTTGGGTCAAATGCAAACGCGCCACGTTCAAGTACGGTCTCGGCGCGGAGTTCATCGACGTGCTCAAGACGCTGCACAAGCTCGGGCTGGACCGCACCGAAAAGGTGAAAGTCAGTGGCGTCGAGATCAGCCCGCGCGACGTGGTGGCGGCGTGCCTACCCAATCCGGCCGCGCTAGGCCCGAAGATGCACGGCAAGACCTGCGCAGGCCTGTGGGTGACGGGCACCGGCAAGGACGGCAATCCGCGCTCGACCTATCTGTACCACGTCGTGGACAACCAATGGTCGATGGCCGAGTACGGCCACCAGTGTGTGGTGTGGCAGACGGCAGTCAATCCCGTTGTGGCGCTGGAACTCCTCGCCAATGGCACATGGAGTGGCAGCGGCATCCTCGGCCCTGAGGCATTCGACTCATCGCCGTTCCTGGAGCTGCTGACCGCATACGGCTCGCCATGGGGGCAACAGGAGCTGTCGCCTTAGAGTGGGTTGAGAATGCGGTCCAGGAACTGGCGGGTGCGCTCCTCCTTGGGGTCGCCGATCACCTCGACGGGTGGGCCCTTCTCCAGGATGACGCCCTGGTCGGTGAACAGCACCTGATCGGAAACCTGTCGGGCAAACTGGATTTCGTGCGTGACGATCACGAGAGTCCAGCCCTCGACGGCGAGATCCCTGATGACCGACAACACCTCACCGACCAGTTCGGGATCCAGCGCCGACGTGGGCTCGTCGAACAGCACCACCTTCGGCTTGAGCGCCAGTGCCCGCGCGATGCCCACCCGCTGCTGCTGTCCGCCGGACAGCTGGAACGGGTACTGGTCACGCTTTTCGGCAAGCCCGACCTGCTGCAACAATTCGAGCGCTTCGCTCTCCGCCTCCTCCTTCGGCCGCTTCTGCACGACGATCGGGCCCTCGGTGACGTTCTCCAGCACCGTCTTGTGCGGAAACAGGTTGTGCGACTGGAACACAAAGCCGCTCTGCGCCCGGTACCGTCGCAGCTCGTCCTTCGACACCGGCTTGGAGAAGTCCAGCTCGACCTCGCCAACCCGGATCACGCCGGTGTCAGGCACGTCGAGGGCGTTGAGCGCACGCAGCAGCGTGGTCTTTCCCGACCCGGACGGGCCGATGATCGTCGTTGCCGAACCCTGTGGAACGGTGAACGAAACACCTTTGAGTACTTCGTTTTCCCCGAAGGCCTTGTGCACACCCTCGGCGACGATCCTGTCTTCGCGAGGCTCTGTCATCGCGCCACATACCTTTCCAGCCGACGCTCGTATCGATTCTGGGCGAACGAAAGCACCAGGCAGATGATCCAGTAGTACAACGCCGCAGTGCCGTACAGCGCAAAGAACTCAAAGGTCGGCGCGGCCACGTTCTGCGCCGTCCGGAACAGCTCGGTCACGAGGATCGTCGAGGCCAGCGACGTGTCCTTCACCAGCGAGATCAACGTGTTCGACAGCGGCGGCACCGCAACCCGGGTGGCCTGCGGCAGGATGATCCGCCTGAGCGCGCCTACGTAATCCAGACCGATCGTCTCCGCGGCCTCCCATTGGCCCTTCGGAATGCTCTGGATCGCTGAACGGATGATCTCCGCGGCATAGCCGCCGACGTTGAGGGAGAACGCGATCACCGCGGCGGGAAATGCGTCGATCTTCACGCCGATCTGAGGCAAGGCGTAGAACACGATGAAGAGCTGAACCAGCAGCGGCGTGCCGCGGATGATCGAGATATAGAAGCGGGCCAGACCTGACAGGACCACGTTCGGTGACAGCCGGGCCAGCGCCACGACGAGCGCGATCGCCAGACCGACCACGAAGCTGATGATCGTCAGCGGGATGGTCTTCTCGATCGCGGCGCGCGCAAGCGGCCAGAGATTGTCGAGGATGAGCTGCCACGTACTGGTCGGCCCCGCCTTCGACAGATCGATGTCGAGGTACTTCTTCGAGATCTTGGTCAATGTGCCGTCGGCGCGCAGCTCGTCGAGAGCCTTGTTCAACTCGGGCAGAAGCCCACTGTGTTTGCGGGCTGCGAATGCCTGGTCGCCCCGTTCATCGAGCTTCACGGAGACCTTGATTGGGGCGTCGGGGTGTTCGGCCTGATAGGCGAGCACAGAGATGCTGTCGTTGACGACGGCGTCCACCCTGCCGTCGTTGAGCACGGTGATGGCCTGGGAGAACCCATCCACGGATTCGACCTCGGAGCCGGCGTTGCGTGCGATCTCGGCCCAGTTGCTGGTGGGGTTCTGGGCGGTGCGCTTGCCTTTCAAGTCCGCCAACGACTTGATCGAGTCGTCGTCCTTGCGGGTGACGATCACCCCCTGCGAGATCGAGTACGGCTCGGAGAGGTCGTACTTCTGCTTGCGCTCCTCGCTGATCGTGACCTCGTTGGCGACGATGTCGAAGCGGTCGGCCTCGAGCGCCGCGAACATCGCGTCCCACGGCGTTTCGACGAATTCGACGTTGACGCCGAGCTTGTCGCCGACTGCCTTCGCGACGTCGACGTCGTAGCCGGCGAGTTGACCGCCCTGCTTCGCATCGTGGAACGAGTAGGGCGGGTAGACGCCCTCCGTGCCGACGCGCAGCACGCCGGAGGATTTGATCGGATCACTGCTAGTGGTGTTCGACGAACCGCACGCCGTGAGCAGCAGCGCCGCGAGCAGCATCGCAGCCAGTACGGCTTTTCGTAGATGGGGCACCGGCGGAACCTAGCAAGTCGCTGGGTGTTCACCAACAGTTGTGCTCAGGCGGGTCGGTAAGGTCGCGCCATGCCAGAGGAGCTGACCGCCGAGCAGGCCGCAGCACGCCTGGCGACCGACGACACGCTGGGGATGCCGCTCGGGCCCGGACAGCCGCCTGCGTTCCTGCGCACGCTGGGTGAGCGCAAGGACTGGACGGATCTGCGCGTCTACGGTGCGCTGCTCGCGGTTCTTACCGAACTGTTCTCGCGGTCCGGCGTTCACTATCTCTCGGGCTTCTTCGGTCCGTTCGAGCGGGCGCTGCTGGGCGCCGGCGCCGACATCGAGTTCACGCCCGCAGACTTCCGTCGCTTCGGGCCGCTGCTCGAAGCGCGGGCCCCGCGCGTGATGACGACCGTCGCGACGTCGCCCGATGCCGACGGCTGGTGCTCCCTGTCGCTGCACGCGGGTGGCACGATCGGCGAATTGCACCGCGCTGGCGCTGATCCCGATCGGTTGCTCGTCGTCGAGGTCTCGGACGCCTACCCGCGAACGTTCGGCCTCGGCGAGGATCGCCATGCGCTGCACGTCGATGAGATCGACATCCTGGTGAGCTCGACTGACGCACCGCTCGCGCTGCCAGGAGGGGAGGAGCAGCCCTCCGACGTCGACAAGGCTATCGCGCGGCACGCCGTTGACTTCGTCCCATCCGGCGCGACCTTGCAGACGGGGATCGGTTCGATCCCCAACCAGATCGCCACGCTGCTGGCCGAGGGCGACGGCGGCGACTACGGCCTGCACAGCGAGATGTTCACCGACGGCTGCATGCACCTGCACCGCGCGGGCAAAATCACCAACGCGCGCAAGGGCCAGTACGACGGTGTGAGCGTGACGACTTTCGCGTTCGGCTCGACCGAGCTTTACGGGTGGCTGGACGGCAACTCCGACGTCGCGTTTCTGCCGGTCGAGATCGTCAACTCGCCGGAGGTGATCGCGGCCAACAACGACATGGTCTCGATCAACGGCGCGCTCGCGATCGACATCCAAGGCCAGGTCGTCGCAGACACAATCTCCGGCGGCCAGTTCAGCGGGATCGGCGGCGCCGAGGACTTCGTCGCTGGAGCCGGGCTCGAGCTATCGGACCGCTCGCTGATCTGCCTGCCCTCGACGTTCGAAAAGGACGACAGAATGCAGTCGCGGATCGTGCCGTGGTTCGGCCCGGGCGCCGTGATCACGACACCGCGGCACCAGGTCGACGTGATCGTTACCGAGTACGGCGTCGCAGAGCTGGAGGGCAGGACCGTCCGCGAGCGGGGTGAGGCGCTTGCGGCGATCGCGCACCCGCAGTTCCGAGACGAGCTGCTGGCGGCGGCCGAACGTGCATCGAAAGGCCGCTCACCGGCCGTGTGACTCAAGGCGTGTAGATCCACGGGTGCCGCGGCAGCTTGACGGGATCGAACTGCGCCAACATCTCGTCGAGGTTATTCGCCTGCCAGCCAAGGGATTCAGCAATTTGCGCTACGGCCCGCTGTGGGCCGATCTCGGTGACCGTGATCGCGCCGTCGCGTTTGGCCAACCGGGCCCCGTCCTCATTGAGCACCAGCGCGACATGCGCGTAGGTCGGCTCCTGATAGCCCAGAAGCCCTGCGAGGTGCGCCTGCCGCGGCGACGACGACAGAAGGTCGTCGCCGCGCACCACCTGGTCGATGCCTTGGGCCGCGTCGTCGACGACGACGGCGAGGTTGTAGGCGGGCACACCGTCGCCGCGGCGGACGACGAAGTCGTCGACGATCCCGGTGTACTCACCGTGCAACAGATCGTGGACCGTGTGCGTGATCGTGTCGGTGCGCAGCCGTAGCGCGGGCGGTCGGCCGATCTCGGCGCGACGGAGTTCACGGTCGCTGTCGGTGAGGTCGCGGCATGTCCCCGGATAGGCACCCTGTGGCGCATGCGCTGCCCGCGGTGCCTGCGCGATATCCTTTCGGCTGCAATAGCATTCGTAAAGAAGACCGCGGTGCGACAGTTGCTCGATCGCCGCGTCGTACCGGGCGGTGTGTTCGGTCTGCCACTCTGGCTCCTCGTCCGAGATGACTCCTATGGCTGCCAGATCGGCGAGCTGACGACTGCCGATGTCGGCGTAGGTGCGGTCGTCGAGATCATCGACGCGGATCAGGAACCGGCGGCCCGTCGACCGTGCGAACAGCCACGCGAGCACCGCCGTACGCAGATTGCCGATGTGCAGGTCGGCCGACGGGCTCGGCGCGAACCGGCCTGTAGGGCTCATGTTCTCAGCTTGCCT
Source organism: Mycobacterium sp. (assembly GCA_032230775.1). GTDB lineage: Bacteria > Actinomycetota > Actinomycetes > Mycobacteriales > Mycobacteriaceae > Mycobacterium. Next base: position 10,764 of record JAVXWV010000644.1, read on the forward strand.
TGGTCTGAACTTCCTGCCTTTGCAAGGCCACCGACGCGGTGTCCGCGGGGGATTGAATCCCGACTCCACGCCCCTGCACGGTGACGGCGAGGCGCGTGCGGTCACCCCGGAACAGGTCGCGTGAAAACTCGCACGGTGTGCCGTGCTGGTCGTAGGCGATGCGCGTGATGAGGAGCAATGCCGACTTGGGTTTGATGCCAAGCAGCGAGGCTTCGTCTGGTGTGGCGTTTACCGCCTCGATCCGCTCCTCGGCACGTGCGGTGACGAGACCGTAATGGGATTCCAGGATTTCGTATATCGAGCCGCCGAGCTGCCGTTCGAGTAATCCAGGAAACGCGTCCGCGGGAAACTGCGCGAGCTCCAGCGAGATGGGAGATCCGTCGGCAAGGCGGACACGCTGAATCTCGATCACGTAGTCGTTGGCGCCGACGCGCAGAGCGTTCTGCGTGGTGCGGTCGGGCGCAGCGATTTTCGTGGACAGCACGCGGGTCCCGGCGACGTAGCCCTGGTTCGCAAGGAAAGCAGGAACGCCGACCACGTCGGACAGGCTGCGCTGAACCTGTCCGTGGCTGATGAAGATGCCGCCCGATCGGCCGATCACCCGGTGAACAAGGCCGGCCTCTTCCAGCGCCGCCAGCACCTGGCGGAGACTGGAGCGGCTGGTGCCGTAATGCTCGGCGAGGTCGCGTTCGCTGCCGAGCTTCGCACCGGGCTCGCCTGCGTTGATATCGGCAACGATCCGGCGCCGCAATATCTCACTTGGCGTAGGCACCGGTCCTCCTTCCCCAGATTTGGTACGACCAATTTTAACCTAGGCCTACGCTTCGGCGAGCGCCTGGTTGGACTCCGGCAGGATCTGGCCGCCATCCACGACGAGCGTCTGACCCGTGATGTAGCCGGCCTCGTCGGTGGCGAAGAACAACGCCGCATGCCCGATATCGGCCACGCTGCCGAGCCGCCCTGCCGGTATCGCGGCGGCCATTTGGTCCATGTATTCCTGGCCCATTTCGATCAAGCCCTCGGTGATGATGTTGCCGGGCAGAACGGCGTTGATCGTGATCTGCTTGGCCGCCAGTTCCATTGCGGCGGTCCGCAGGAATCCGAGCTGCGCGGCTTTGCTTGCCCCGTAATGCGACCAGCCTGGGAAGCCAGTGATGGGACCGGTGATCGACGACGTGATGATCACACGACCGTGTCCGCTGGAGGCAAGTGCCGAAAGAGCGGCCTGAACGATGAACACCGTCCCCTTGAAGTTGACGGCCAGCACCTGATCGATGTCCTCGGGCGTCAGTTCCTCGAGCTTGCCCGACGGGAAGATACCGGCGTTGGCGCAGACCATGTCCAGACCGCCATGCCGCTCGACGGCGGTGTGGACCGCGCGACGACAATCTTCGGGATCGGTCACATCGGCGGCCAACCCGCTGACTCGCCCGGGGTGCTTAGCGAGGCCGGCCACCGTGGCGTCCAGGTCGGCCTGGCTGCGCGCGGTCACCAGCACGTCGATGCCCGCGGCCGCGAATGTCTCGGCGATTCCGCGGCCGATGCCCTTGCTGCCGCCGGTGACGATGGCGGACCGGCCCTTGAGCGAGGTGAACATGTTGTGTCCTTTGGTCAGGCCAGATTACGGCCGTTGGAACTGAGATAGCGCTCGGCGAGTGCGCAGCTGCCCTCGGCGTATGTGATTGCCTTTGTGCGGGACTCCTTGGAATGGCTGTGCGTACCCATCCAAGCCAGCAACAGCAGTCGGCGCAACAACACAAACGATGCCAGCATGGCTTCGTCGGCTGCGGCGATCGCGCGGCGGCTTCGGTATCCGGTGAGCCAGGAGTCCTGCCACTCTCCGAGGGCGGGGTCGTCTTCGATGAAGGACACAGCGGTGCCGAAATCGTAGTAGAACCAACCGAATCCGCAGTCGTCGAAGTCGATGACCGTGATGGCAGATCCGTCGACGAGGAGGTTGGCCAGCCGCAGATCGGCGTGAACGAGCCCGAACCGGTCCGGGCCGGATCCGTAGTCCGTCAAGCGCTGCTGTAGCAGCCGCGCAGCCCGGTCCAGCAGGTCATGTTCCTGCCCGCCGACGCCGTCGGCGTCCTGCCAGCGGCCCCAGCGCGACTTGTCGCCGAGGCTGTGTTCCCAATCCCAGGAGAATCTGCTGAACCCGGATGGACGCGTCCAGGCGTGCGAATGTTCATGCAGCACAGCGGTTATCCAGCCCAGGGTGTGGAAGTCCTCGACGGTCACCGACGCCTCGTCGGGCTCGACACCGTCGACCATCTCGAAATGCACCACATATCGCGGGATTCCGTCCACGTTCACGGTGACCACGCGGCGTCCGTCGCTGGCAGGTAGCACCGTCGGCACAGTGACATCGCTGTCGCGCCGCAGTGCGTCCAGCCAGTCGAGTTCGGATTCGATTTGATGCGCCAGGTGGTAGTTCTGCCGGTGCACCCTCAGGATGGAACGGGTACCCGTACCGGCGTCCTCCACGGCGTAGGTCGCGTTCTCCGAAAGATTCAGCAGGCTCAGCGCCGAGTGCGGGGCGAGGTCATACTCGGCGAGCGCACGTTCGGCGACGGCGATATCGTCCTGGATCACCCTTTCACCGCCCACCACCGACCGCGGCAGTGCGGGCCCGACCGACCGCGACCTGGAGACGGTCCAACACGTCTTCGCAGATGTCGCGGCTGAGCAGCAGTCCCGGCTTGAACTGCAGCACACGGGGATCCAGCGTGGAGAATATCGCCCATACCCCGTTCTCGTAGAGTTCGCGCATCACGAACTTGGCGCCTTCGGGGTGGTCGAACTCCAATCCGATGACCAACCCGTTCTGCCGGATGCCGATGAACCAGTCCGGATAATCACTCTGGATACGGCGCAGACCGGTGCTGAAGATCTCGGCGATGTCGTGCACCATGGACCGCACCTCGGGACGGCGGGTGATCTCCAGGGTCTTGATCGCGGCGACGCAGCCGAGCTCGGCGCCGCCGAATGTCGAGATGTGGGCGAACCCATCCTGGTCGAGCCACTGTGCGGCGCGCTCGCCGAGGATCGCGGCGGTGATCGGATACATGCCGCCAGATAGCCCCTTGCCGGTGACGAGGATGTCGGGCTCGATGCCGTGTTTGGAGATGCCCCACATCTCGCCGGTCCGCATCAGTCCAGTCTGGACCTCGTCGGCGATGTAGAGCGCGCCGTACCGGACGGTGAGGTCCTTGACGGCCTCGAGGTATCCGGTTGGGGGCAGCGGGAATCCGTATGTGGCGGGGATCGTCTCCATGATCACGGCGGCGACGTCATGGCCGGAGAGGGCCTGCTCCATCGCGTCCACTTCGCCGAACGGCACGTGGATGAACTCGTCGGGCCTGTCGGACAGGAACACCTTCGCGAACCGGTCGTCGCCGGTGGCCACCGCCAGTCCGGTGTGGCCGTGGTAGGCCTTGACGATCGAGACGATCTTGCGGCGCTGGGTGGCGTGCCGTGCGCTCTTGAGCGCGATGTCGATGGCCTCGCCGCCGCCGGACCCGAACGCCACCTTGCTCAACGATGGCGCCGTTTCGATCAGCTTCTCCGCCAGCGCCGTCCGGGCCACCGAAGGAAAGTGGTGGTTGCCGACATCGAAGTACTCCATGCCCTCGATGAGCGCCTGCTTTATCTCCGGATTGCGGTGCCCGAGGTTGTAAGTGCCTCCGTTGAGGTGCATGTCGATCAGGCGCCTGCCGCTCATGTCCCACAGGAAGTAACCCTCGCGGCGGTCGATCACGAGATCGACGCCCACGTCGGTCCAGAACTGTGTCTTGTCCGGATTCCAGAACGTCTTCGCCCGTTCCAAGACCTGGGCCTTGGATTCGAATGAGAAAGTGCCGTAGTCGTACATGCGGCTCCTCTTGCGGAGTTGAAGCAGCACCAACCATAAAAGGATGGACCATTTATGTCAAAGGTTCATCAAGGGCCTTGCGGTCGATAATTGGTAGTGCCAAACTCCTAAGGTTCCTGCTGTGGCGTGCGCCACACCGATGCCCGTCGACCGCTCGGAAGGCTGCTCATAATGACCGACCAAGTCGTAGCTCGCGACGAAAACGAGAACACCGATGGCGTTCAGCGACTGAAACCGAACGCCGTCGGGATCGTCGGCGTGCTGTTCATGGCAGTGGCCACTGCGGCACCGATCACCGCAATGGTGGGCAACGTCCCCATCGCGGTCGGCTTCGGAAATGGTTCGCACGCGCCCGCAGGCTACCTCTTCGCCACCGTGGTGCTGACGCTGTTCGCCATCGGCTACGCCACCATGGCCAAGCACCTCACCGCCACCGGTGCCTTCTACGGCTACATCGCCCACGGGCTTGGCCGGATCGTCGGCATGGCCAGCGGTTTGTTGATCACCATGGCGTACGTGGTCTTCGAGGGCTCGCTGATCGGGATCTTCTCGTTCTTCTTCCAGAACCTGATGACCTCTCTGTTCGGCGTCCACGTGAACTGGATCCTGCCCGCCCTGCTGATGTTGGTGCTGAACTCGCTTCTCGCCTTCTACGACATCAACATCGCTGCCAAGGTCCTCGGTGTCTTCCTGCTGACCGAGATCTTCATGCTTTCGTTGGGTGCGCTCGGAGTGTTGTTCCACGGCGGCGGCCCGAACGGGTTTGCGGTGAACGAGACAATCAACCCGGCTGGGACGTTTTCGCCGGCCGCCGGAATCGTGGGGGCCAGCGCAGGACTTGGGCTCTTCTTTGCCTTCTGGTCGTGGGTCGGGTTCGAGTCGACGGCGATGTACGGCGAGGAGTCCCGCAACCCCAAGAAGATCATCCCGCGCGCCACCATCCTGAGCGTCGTCGGCATCGGGCTGTTCTACGTGTTCGTGTCGTGGATGGCGATCGCAGGGACCGGTCCACAGCATGCCATCGACATTGCTCAGGATGCAGGCACCGCAGGCGACATCTTCTTCGGACCCGTCCGCCAGTACTACGGCGAGTGGGCGGTCACGATGTTCAACATCTTGCTGTGCACCGGGTCCTTCGCGTGCGGCATGGCGTTCCACAACTGCGCCTCGCGCTACATCTATGCGCTTGGCCGCGAAGGCCTTTCGAAGAGGCTGCAGAAAACCATCGGTGCGACGCATCACAAGCACGGCTCGCCGCACATCGCGTCTTTCGTGCAGACCGGCATCACGTTGGTCCTCATTCTGGCGTTCGTGGCGGCAGGCATGGACCCGTATGTACACATGTACACGCTGCTGGCGATTCTCGGGACGATGGCGATCCTGATCGTGCAGGCCCTATGCGCGTTCGCCGTGGTGAGCTACTTCCACTTCGGTAAGAACCACCCGACCAGCAAGCATTGGTTCCGAACGCTCGTCGCCCCGCTACTCGGCGGAATCGGCATGCTCTACGTCGTCCTTCTGCTGTGGCAGCACAAAGAGGCCGCCGCGGGCGCCGCATCCGGAACGCTGCTGTTCAAGCTGACACCATGGATCGTCGTCGCGTTGTTCGTCTTTGGCGCTGGCATGGCGATCTACTTCAAGTACCGTGATCCCCGTCGCTACGAGCTGATCGGCCGGGTCGTGTACGACGAAACAGAGGTTCGCGAGTAGGAGCTCGGTCCACCAATGGACGCAAGGGATCTCGAGCTCGGCCGGATGCGCGTCCTCGACGCCAAACCGGTCAACCTCGACGGATTTTCCTTCACCAACCCCGAGCTCGGGCTGGTCGCGATGCGAAGTCCGTACGACCCCGAGCCGACCCTTGTCGTGCGTGACGGGCTCGTCGTCGAGCTCGACGGGAGGGCGGCCGAGGACTTCGACGTCATCGACGAGTTCATCGCGCGCTACGGGTTGGATCTACAGGCGGCGCCGGAGGCCATGGCGCTAGACGATGCGGCACTGGCGCGGATGGCTGTTGACGTCAATGTGCCACGGGCCGAAGTCGTGCGTCTGATCGGTGGGACCACGCCTGCCAAGCTCGCCCGCGTCGTCGCGCTGCTCACCCCCGTGGAGATGCAGATGGCGATGACCCAGATGCGCGCCAGGAGGACGCCGAGCAACCAGGCCCACGTGACCAACCAGCTCGACGATCCGCTGCTCATCGCCGCCGACGCGGCCAGTGCCGTCGCCTACGGGTTCCGGGAGGTCGAGACGACCGTGCCGGTGCTGAGCGACGCGCCGTCCAACGCGGTCGCGCTGCTGATCGGCAGCCAAGTGGGCATCCCAGGAGCGATGGCCCAGTGTTCCATCGAGGAAGCGCTGGAGCTTCGGCTCGGCCTGCGCGGCCTGACCAGCTATGCCGAGACGATCTCCATCTACGGCACCGAGCAGGTCTTCATCGACGGTGACGACACCCCGTTCTCCAAGGCCATCCTCGCTTCCGCCTATGCCTCCCGCGGCCTGAAGATGAGGGTCACCAGTGGCGGCGGAGCCGAGGTTCTGATGGGTGCTGCCGAGAAGTGCTCGATCCTGTACCTGGAGTCGCGGTGCGTTTCGCTCGCTCGCGCGCTGGGGTCACAAGGCGTGCAGAACGGCGGCATCGACGGCGTCGGCGTTGTCTCGTCGGTGCCGGAAGGGATGAAGGAGCTACTCGCCGAGAACCTCATGGTCATGTTGCGTGACCTCGAATCCTGCGCAGGCAACGACAATCTCATCTCCGAGTCCGACATCCGCCGAAGCGCACACACTCTGCCGGTTCTGCTCGCGGGTGCGGACTTCATCTTCTC
>JAVXWV010000653.1:0-2882 GCA_032230775.1 Mycobacterium sp.
AGCATCACGATGCGCCTGGCATTGTGAACGCCCGCGACCAGCTGACATACCCCGATGCCGCCGAACTGCCAGTAGGCGAATTCCGGTGGAGCATCCGGCGGGGCCTTCTCCCCGCTTGTCACGCTGAATACGGTTCGCTCAAGGACGGGCGTCTTGATCGCCTGTCGCTTCGGTGGGCCTGTGGTGCCGCTTGTCAGAATGCTCAGTGCCACACCGGGTTCGGGTTCGGCATGCCGACGGGATTGGTCGCGACGCTCCAACCCGTCGACGGCCGCGACCGTAGGCGTCGTCAACGAGATCGCCACACCTGCACTGCCTGCACGATTGGCAGCAGTGATGACCTCGTCGGTCCAGTCCTCACGGTCGGCGATCACGGCCGACAACTCCAGCTTTTCGATGTCGCGGCCGATCGATTCGGGGGATTGGAAGGAGTAGATCATCGAGACGGGGCGACCCGCTGCGAGGAAGCCGATGATCGCGGCGGCATGCTGCAGCCGGTTGCGGACCACCAACCCGACCGGGGCGCCGTCGGCGACGCCGCCGTCGCGCAGTGCCGATGCGATCGCGTCGGCATAGGCAGTGATGTCGTTGCCGGAGTACCACCGACCCTCGAACTCGATGCATGGCCGGTCGACGTAGCTTGCGAGCCCCGCCGCGAACGTTTCGGGAAAGCTTTCGAGCACCCACACATTGTGGGACCCTGCTGTAACAAGATGTTCACCGGGCCATAACAGCAGGCAATTTGGGGCCGCCACGGTAGACGAATGACCAGTGCCGCATCGCCCGAGGCCCGCATCGAATCCGGCCTCGGCGAGGAGTACGAACTCGAACCCGTTCCGGCCGCTGCCCGTAAATCGTTGTTCTCCGTGTCGGCGGTATGGGTCGGCTTCCCGATGATCATGACGTCGGCGGTGTTCTCCGGCATCATCGTCTACAACCTCGGCTTCGTCACCGGGCTCATCGCGATTCTTGTCGGCGACGCAGTGCTGATGGTCTACGTAGGAACGCTGAGCTACCTGGCGGGCAAGTCAGGCAAGAACTTCGCGTTGACAGCCGCAGATACGTTCGGCAGCAAGGGGTTCCGCATCGTATCCGCATTCCTGTCCACCTTGGTGATCGGCTGGTTCGCGTTTCAGACCGGCATGGTCGGCTCAACGCTGAATGTGTCAATGGGGTGGAGCGCCGCGGGGATCACGCTGCTGGCAGGCGTGCTGTTCGTGGCGCTGACCTTCGTTGGAATCAGGGCCATCTCCTGGATCGGCGTAGTCGCCTCGGCACTGTTCATTCCACTCGGCGTGGTGGCGGTCGCGATAGCAGCAGGCGGCAGCGGGTTCGGTTCGGCGTTCTCCTACAGCGGAGGCGCAGGCGTGAGTGCATTCAGCTTCGGCGTCGCCGTCACGATGACGATCGCCTGCTTCGCCGACTCCGGCACCATGACAGCCGATTTCACGCGCTGGGCCAAGAACGGCACCCAGGGCGCCCTTGCTGCGTTCGCAGCGTTCCCCGTCGCCTACTTCATCGCCCAACTCGTCGGCGCGTTCGTCGTCGCCCTCGGGGCCTCGGCGGCAGCACAGACCACCGGTGGCGACTTTCTGCACGTGCTCGTGAACAACGGCGGCATCCTGGTGCCACTCGGTGTCCTGTTCGTATTCGTCAACCTCGGCAGTGTGTGCGCGCACTGCCTGTACAACGGTGCGGTCGGCTTCGGTCACATCACCGGAAGGACCATGCGGCAGTTGACAATCGTGCTCGGCATCATCGGCACCGTTGCCGCGGTCGCAGGCATCTGGTCATATTTCGCGACCTGGTTGAACATTCTCGGCGTGTTGGTGCCGCCGATCGGCGTCATCATCATCCTCGATCAGTTGATGTTCGCCTCCCGGCGGGCGCCCGCGGGAGCAGGTCTGTATTGGAAACCGTTCGCCGCGTGGGCGATCGGCGCGGCGGTCGCGCTGCTGACGCACTTCTACGCGCCGCAGCTGTCGGATGCCGTCGTCGCGATGGTCACCGGCGGGATCGCTTTCACCGCACTGACATTGCTCAGCGGATCGACCACCACCCCAACCGACTACGAGGCCGAAGAGCCGGCCCTGAGCGGAGAAGCCTTATGAGCACCACCATCGACGCGAATCCGTATGTGTGGCCATACGACGGCGCCATCCCCGTCGGGCACACCGCCCTGATCAATATCGACTGGCAGGTCGACTTCTGCGGCGAAGGCGGCTACGTCGATGCCATGGGCTATGACCTGTCCCTAACCAGGACACCGCTCGGCCCGGCACAGCGGGTGCTGAATGCCGCGCGGGACGCGGGACTGTTCGTCCTGCACACCCGGGAGGGTCACCGGCCCGATCTGTCGGATCTACCGGCCAACAAGCGGTGGCGTTCGGCACAGATCGGCGCCGAGATCGGATCGCTTGGACCGTGCGGACGCATCCTCACCCGCGGCGAGCCGGGATGGGAGTTGGTGCCCGAGATGGCTCCGCTGCCCGGCGAGCCGGTGATCGACAAGCCGGGCAAGGGCAGCTTCTACGCCACCGACCTCGAGTTGGTTCTGCAGAGCAACAACATCACCCACATCATCTTCACCGGCATCACCACCGACGTCTGCGTGCACACCACGATGCGGGAGGCCAACGACCGCGGCTTCGAATGCCTGCTGCTCACTGATTGCACCGGCGCCACTGACTACGGCAACTATGAGGCCGCGCTCAAGATGGTGACGATGCAGGGCGGGGTATTCGGAGCGATAGCACCTTCATCGGCCCTCTTGGAGGCGATGAAAGCGTGACCTGGACCGCCGGAGTCACGATCGCCGAACTGCTGGACGAATACCGCTCCGGTCGGGCCAACGTAGTGGACGTCATCGCATCGGTAGTGTC
>JAVXWV010000680.1:0-5880 GCA_032230775.1 Mycobacterium sp.
CGTGCGGTCGACTTCGCCGCGCCGGTTCATGTGAAACCCACCGTTTAGGGGCCGGTTATCCTGCTTTGCCGGCGCTGTCAGGTGTGCCGCGTGCCGGCATCGTCATATGGCGGGTAGTCGGTGTAGCCGCGTGCGTCAAACGTGTAGAAGGTGTCACGGTCGTAGCCGCTGAGGGGGTAGTTGCGCCGGATGCGGCTGGGCAGGTCGGGATTTGAGATGAAATGACGGGCGAATCCAATCACGTCGGCGTCACCTCCCGCGAGGGTTGCTTCGGCGGTGTCGGGGTCAAATCCTCCGGTGCTCATGAGGACACCTCGGTATCGCTTGCGCAAGTTGTGAGTGGTGACCGCGCCGCGATCTTCATCGATAAGGGTGAATCCGTCTATACGCGACTCGATAACGTGAAGGTAGGCCAACGGGAAATCGTTCAGCCGCTCGGCAACATAGCCAAACAGTGCGTCGGGATCACTGTCACTGATGCCGTGGAAGGTACTTCCCGGTGCCAGACGGACGGCAACCCGGTTCGGACCCCACACTGAGAGCGTGGCCTCGAGCACTTCGGCAAGCAGCCGAAATCGGTTCTCGAAGGATCCGCCATAGCGATCGGTGCGTTTGTTGGTGCCATCCTGCAAGAATTGGTCCAGCAGGTACCCATAGGCACCGTGCAGTTCGATGCCGTCAAACCCCGCGGCCTTCGCATGCTCTGCTGCGGTGACGAAATCGTCGATGACTCCTTCGATTTCATCGGCCTGCAGTTCCCGATGCGGCGAGGGTGCCTGCATACCGTCAACCGTCGACACCATGCTGGCCGGCCCCGGCGGGTTAGACCAGAACTCAGGATCCACCGACGGCGCCACCGGGGCTTGACCGGTCGACGATAAGTGCGCCAGCCGGCCGGCATGCCACAGCTGTCCGAATATAAACCCGCCCTTGGCATGAACGGCCTCGGTGATGTGCGCCCACCCGGCCACTTGTTCATCGGTCCACCAGCCGGGCGAGCCGTAGCCGCCATGGCCTAGCGCCGATACCGCGGTGCCCTCCGCGATGATCAACCCACCGACGGAGGCTCGTTGGCTGTAGTACTCAAGCTGCAGAGCACCCGGGATGTTGCCCGGCTGCTCGGAGCGCTGACGGGTCATCGGAGCCATCACCACGCGGTGATTAAGTGTGATGGGTCCTATCTGAATGGGTATGAAGAGCATGGGGTGGCCGTTGTCCGTCATTGCCAGTCCTCCTGAATAGCTTGTTAGTGCGAGGTAGGTGTTGCGCCGGGATCGCCCGCGCAACGGGACCGTTTGACGCTGACGCAGCGTCGTCGTTCGCTCGGGTTTTGCGAATTCTGACCGTTGCGTTGCTCGAACTGCCCGCACCCGTGGCCGGGCTTGCGTGACTCCTTTGAACGCACGCTACGGGAGCCATCCACGAAGGGCTGTCAGAATCTTTAGTAGCTTCAAAACGTAGACCGCGCAGCCGAACTGGCTGCCGCCACAGCAGAGTGTCATCCAGATCACTGCGGCGTCAGTATGGGATTACGGTGGCGGCCGGATGTGTTGCTGCTGTGCACACAGAAAGGGGTGGTGGGTGTGGGCTCGCCTGATGATTTGATCCTTTTCCGAAGCGATGACGCCACGGATACTGTGCGGGTCAACATTGCAGCGTTGGATGGTGCCAGCACCCATCAGCTCGATGGACATTCGCGGATTTCGCACGCGTCCGGGTTCATCGAAGGGCATCGGACGTTGTTGGAGCAGCTGGGCGATATCGATGGCTGGGAGCAGCGGCGAAGGTGGATGTACAACCGGGTTGTCGACGAGCCGCGGCTGACCAACGAATACCGCGACCTGTCGCTGGCTCCCAATATGCTGCGCGAGATCGCTTCAGCATTGAGCGCTTACTACAACGTCCGCTACGACGGCATATGGATGAATTGGTATCGGGACCAGCGCGATAGCACGAGCTGGCATGCTGATAGGCCGGTGAACGTTGCCCCGGCCGCCGTGGTGCCCGTGGTCAGCCTCGGTGACACGCGTCGGTTCTTGATCCGCCCAAATGGCGGCGGGTCCAGCGTCGCTTTGACTGTTGGCGGGGGCGACGTCGTGGTGATGCACGGTCGATCCCAACGTGATTGGCAGCACTGTGTGCCCAAGCAGAAGCGGCCCGCAACGGCGAGGATGAGCCTGAATTTCACCAGCACGGCACAGGTTAGAGAAGCACTGTCGTGACCCTTTCGTAGTTGGTTGCGCTCTGCACAGTTGTGGCTTTGTGTCGGCATCCCCGAGGGATCCACGGCGGGCGGCTACAAGTAGGCCTGCGCGGTACTGGTTTGTTGAAGAGTTCACGTCTGATCCTGTCGCTAACCAAAAAGTCGCGGCTGTGCTGATTGCTCATCTGCCTTTGAAGACGACCGCGGGTCGAGGGGCACCTCGTCGGATCGCGTCAACCGCGTTGGGGATGCTGCGCTCGAAATCCGCCGACACCGCCAGGCCGGCACCGATGTCGGGTAGGAGGCGGTCGGCCGCTCCCAGGCCGCCTTGTGACCAGGCCTTCAGGATCTGTTTGGTGGCGCCATGAGCCAAGGTGGCCAGTCGCCAATTGGCGAGTGGTCCAAGGCTCGCGACGCACCGATCGACCATGATGGCGCGGTAAGCACAAGAGCCGCAGACATTTTCGAATCGACGCCGCACGCAGCCACTGCCGTCGGTTCGTGTCGAGTCACCAACCGGGCCAGATTCGGTTGCATAAATTCTTGACAGTGCCACAGCAGCGCCTGCGCGTAGCGTCAGAAATCGGCTAACGAGATCGAAGAGCAGGAGTGTTATGAGCGACAATTCCACCGCATCTGGCGAACACAAACTCGCCACCCCGTGTCCGGCGGTGCTTGCCTCTCAGGACTGGACAGCCACCGTCGAAACCCCATCAGGTCGTATCGGATACACGGCTACAGGTACAGGTCCCGTCGCATTGTTCGTCCACGGAGTCCTGCTCAACAAGCACCTGTGGCGACACCAGCTCAGAGGCCTGTCCGACATTCGCCGCTGCATTGCTATCGACCTGCTCGCCCATGGTGACACTGAGATCGCCGCAGATCAGGACGTATCGGTGACGGCCAACGCGCACATGCTGGTCGAGGTACTGGATGCGCTGGGAGTTGATGAAGTCGATATTGTCGGCAATGACAGCGGCGGAGGGATATCGCAAATCTTCGCTGCACTCTACCCGCAACGCGTGCGGACCCTGACGTTGACCAACTGTGACACCCATGACAACTGGCCGCCGGATGCGTTCAAGCCCTTTATGGAGATGGCCGCCGCGGGGGGGTTACGCGACACGCTGCAAGCGATGCTTGCCGACAAGGCGGTCTACCGTTCACAAGATGCACTCGGCCCTGCGTATGAGAACCCGGCAACAGTCAGTGACGCGGACATCGATATCTACCTGCGGCCATTCTTGCGCAGTGAGCAGCATCTGCACGACTTAGAAAGATTCCTTGCCGCTTTCGACAATCGTCACACGGCGGCCGTCGAGTCGAAACTACGGGAACTGACAGCGCCGACATTGATCGTATGGGCGACCGACGACGTCTTCTTCCCGGTGAAATGGGCGCATTGGTTGGCCGACACGATCCCGGCAGCCAAGCCGCCGGTGGAGTTGCCGGGTGCGCGGATCTTCTTCCCCGAAGAGCGGCCCGACGTGTTCAATCAGCTACTGCGTCAGCACTTTAGCGCCTACGCATGATGGCGCAGTGCCGACGTGGACACAAACCTTAACGTTCTGAGTCGATGAGAGGACGCCGAGCGCGTACGACATGACCATAGCCAGTTTTGGACGCAATGCGCGTCGCAGTTGACGCTCAGCGGGGTGCGGCTTGTCAATCGTGACGGCTCGGTCCTACGGCGCGTTTACGCCCATCTCCGGAATCGATTCCCGCATTTGCATTTACGCCGGCATCGGCGTCGGTTCGGTCGATTGCGCTGCGCAGGTCGGCATATCTGCGCACCAGGTCCTCGAGCGAAAAGCTTCTGTTGAGTCCGCTCGGATTCGGAAGAATCCAGACTGCAGACCCTGCGAATCGAAGCGGATGACGCCCCCACGCGATGTTGTCGTCGTTCATCATCGCCGCCACGGCTCGCTTACCCAGGAACGCCAGTACCGTTGGGGCGTAGCGCGCCATCTTGGTCGTGAAGGCTGCACGCGCGCCGCGGAATTCACTGGCGGCGACCTCATCGGCGCGACTTGTCGGCCGGCCCACCACGGCGGTGATGCCGCATCCATATTCGAGGAGCCGGCGCTCTTCTTGGGGACGCAGCCTGACATCGGTGAACCCGGCCAGGTGCAGCACAGACCAGAAGCGATTGCTGGGGTGGGAGAAATTGTGACCATCAGCAACCGCGGTCAACGCAGGGTTAAGGCCGCAAAACACGACATCGAGGCCGCTCGCGAGGATGTCGGAGTTACTCACGGTCCATCCCATCCTTCTGGCGCCTGGTGTCGATCCGGCATCATCGCCGACGGTCACAACTGCGGACACCTCCACTCCGGTGCTGGCACCAGTGGCGAAATTTCAGCTACATCATGAACGATCGAAGGGAGCAATCATATGAATCTGAGGGACAAGGCAACCCGCTTCGCGCAGCTACATGTGAAGGGCGAACCCCTGGTTCTCTACAACGCGTGGGATGCCGGCAGTGCGAAAGCTATTGTCGATGCGGGAGCTTCAGCAATCGCCACGAGCAGTTGGTCGATCGCCGAGGCGCAAGGCTACCGTGATGGTGAAGAAATCCCGAAGGAGCTCGCGCAACAGATCGTTGGCAGGATCGCAGCCACCATCGACGTGCCCGTTTCTGTGGACTTCGAAGGCGGCTACACCGATGATCTCGACGAGCTCGCGAGAAACATCGGCGACCTCTTGGATCTCGGTGTGATAGGGATCAACTTCGAAGACCGCGTCGTCCAGGGTCCCGGGCTGTACGAGACCGAACAACAGGCCGAGCGCATCGCGACTATCCGCCAGGCCGGCGACAGCATGGCTGTGCCACTCTTCATCAATGCCCGCACCGATCTGTTCCTCGGCCAAGGCGCCGAGCCCGCAGAGGTGATCGACGCCGCGCTAGAAAGGGCCAATGCCTACGCTGCGGTCGGGGCGTCGGGATTTTTCATCCCTGGGCTCCAAGAAGCTTCGCTGATCGCCCGCATATGCGAAGGCACCACTCTCCCTGTCAATGTCATGGTGATGGACGGTGTGCCGTCTAACGACGCACTCACCGCACTCGGCGTCTCCCGCATCAGTTACGGCCCTATCCCCTACATCGATTCGATTGGCGCAATCCAACAGCAAGCAGCCTTCCACCTCGACCACAATAGATAGCGCGGTGGGTTGCACCGTCATTGCGAAAACAACACCAACGCGGCACGTGTGGCGCGACGGCAAGCGCGCCCTTCTAGCACTTCGCGTTAGGACTGTCGGCGACGCCACCAGCGCACCCCGACGACGACCAGACATGGACGAAGCGATGATGATGATGATCGACGCCGGCAGCACCGCGGTCCGGGCGAGGTTGGTGGCGGTACATGTCATATATGACGTCGAGATGACATCTCAACTGAGACAATGACACTCAGCAGTCATGAGCAAGGCGACCGTGGAACTGCGAGACAGGCCGCCCGCCGATGCTGGCGCGCAATGGTGGCGCATGGCGTTCAACAGGACCGAAGAGGTCGAAATGGTCGCAGACCATCCCGACGAGCCGACGGTGATCACGTGGACGTTTCCCGACGGTCTCGACGAGGACATCACACCAAGCTCGGTGCGTCACAGGCAACCGACCACGCGGTTGCCTGAAGGTGGAATCGCGAACTGGACCGGACACGGAACCACGCGCC
>JAVXWV010000694.1:0-7737 GCA_032230775.1 Mycobacterium sp.
GATAGGAGAACGACGGAATATCAACGGCGATACCGGGATAGGTGTTCCAGTACCAGGTGCCGCCGGGTCCATCGCCCGCCTCGATCACCAGGTAGTTCCCCAGCCCCGCCTTGTCGAGTTTGATCGCCGTGCCGATACCGGAAAAGCCGGCGCCGACGATGACGGTGTCGTAATCGGGCACTGTCATACTGGCTCCCGTCTGTGCGCGACGACGGGCAGGCCGTGTTTGGGCCGCAACGTCAGCGTCGCTTCGAGTTCTACCTGACGATCGTGACACACGTCGAAGGTGAATCGTTGGCTCATCACCGCCGCCATCAGCACCATTTCCATCAACGCGAAGCTCTGCCCGATGCAGATGCGTCGTCCGCCACCGAACGGCAGGTATGCCGAGTGTGGCCGGTCCTTGGCGGCGTCGCCGATGAAGCGCGTCGGGTCGAACGTCTCGGGGTCGGGCCACCAGCGCTGGTCGTGGTGGATGTGGTGGATCGGGATCAGCACCGTCGTGCCGGGGCGGATGTGATGGCCATCGACGACGTCGTCTTCGATCGCCTCACGCGCGATGATCCATACCGCGGAGAAGCACCGTTGCGATTCCTGCAGGCAGGCGGTGGTCCACGGCAGCCGGCTCAGGTCGTCGGCGGTCGGCCTGCGTCCGCCGAGCGCGTCGTCGATCTCGGCGAGCATCTTGTCTCGCGCGTCGGGATTGGTAGCCATCAGGTAGAAGAACCACGACATCGCGTTGGCGGTGGTCTCGTGGCCGGCGAGCATGAAGGTCAGCGCCTCGTCGCGAACTCTCTTCCGCGGCCAGGTGCCGTTGTCCGCGTCGAACAGCACGTTGAGAAGGTCGGCCGATTCGGTGGGATGCGCGACCCTGTCGTCGAGAACGGCGTTGACTGCTTCGTCGAGCGCCAGCGTGATCTGTTGGGATTCCCGGAACGGCGGCGGTAGCGGCACGCCAGAGAATGTGCACCACATCAGCGCCTTGTAGACGGATCGGGGCATCAGCCCCCAAAGTCCCAGCCGGCCGAACTTCTCGGTTCGTCGCAGCCCGCGTGTCGCAAGGTCGTTCATGCTGTGGACGAGGGGACCGAAATCCTGGCTGAACAGGGCATTCGCCACCACTCGCAAGGTGGCCTCGACCATCGTCGCGTGCATGTCGAACTCGACCTGTGGCACGACGTCGGCGGTAACCCGCTCGATCGGGTCGATCATCAGATCGACCATCTCGTTGAGGTGGCGCCGCGCAAACGTGGGATTCAGGGTGCCTCGGTGAGCGGCCCAAGAGTCGCCTTCATCGGTCAGCAGGTTGATTCCCGCCGCGGCTCGGATCGGTTCGTAGTCGTTGGACTTGACGTATTTCAGCCTGGCCCGGTGCAGCACGTGGTCGACGTAGTCGGGATGGGTAATCGAGACGAAACGTCTTCCGGCGCAGCGGAATCGGGCGATGTCATGCCCGCGCGTTCGGCCGAGAAAGCCGTCGCTGGCGTCGAATCCGATCGTGATCGCCTCGCGCGACATCGTCATTGTAGAAAGCCGCGCCGCCGGTGCCGCCATGACTCAACGGTAGGAGTGACACCGCGCGATCGGAATGGGACTATCGGACAGACAGTTGGGAGTTTCGGACATGGCTTCGACGACGTGGTCGCCCGACCTCCGGCGCCCGGTCTACGCGACCCGGGTGTTGTGCGAGGTCGCCAACGAGCGCGGAGTCGCGACATCCGAGATCCTCGCGGGCACCGGGATCGGGCCGGCTGACCTCAACGATCCCGAGGCGTTGGTGGCGGCGTCGGATGAGATCGTCGCGGTGCGAAGGCTTCTGGCCGCGCTGCCGGACCACGCCGGGCTGGGCATCGACGTGGGCAGCAGGTTCCGGTTGACACATCTCGGCTTGTTTGGGTTCGCGGCGATGTCGTGCGCGACGTTTCGTGAACTCTTCGACGTCTCGATGCGCTATTTCTCGCTGACCATGCTGAACATCGACATCAAGTTCTTCGAGGGCGCCGAAAGCTGCCTGGTCGAGTTCGTGGTCGACCATCTCCCACCCGATGTCCGCGGCTTCTTCCTCGAGCGTGACGTCGCAAGCATCGTGGTGACGGTAAGCGAATTCGCGCTTCCAGTCGTGGCGCGGTATGCGGATCAGGTGAGCGTCGAGGCGACCCTCGACAATGAGGTCATCGCGCCGCTGCTGGAGCTCCTTCCGGTGGTGGACAGGGAGTTCGGCCGAGCGCACAACCGCCTGCATTTTCCGCGCGCGATGTTCGACGAGCCGCTGCCGCAAGCGGATAGCCACACACTGCAGATGTGCATCGCGCAGTGCGATGTGCTGATGCAGCGCAACGAACAACGGCGCGGCATCACTGCAGTGGTGCGCTCAAAGCTGTTTCGCGAATCCGGTCGCTTCCCGACCCTGCCGCAGATGGCTGCGGAGCTGGACGTTCATCCGCGGACACTGCGGCGTCAGCTGGCCGAGGAGGGCACGTCGTTTCGTGCGCTGCTCAACGAGGCGCGCTCAACGCTGGCGGTGGACCTGCTGTGCAACGTCGGTCTCACGGTGGATCAGGTGTCAAAGCGGTTGGGCTACACCGACACTTCGACGTTCTGCCACGCATTCAAGCGGTGGCACGGCATCCCGCCGAGCGCGTATCCGCGCGTCGGCTAGGAGGGTGGCCACCGGCCGTCGGCCTTGGCGGTGTCGATCTGGCGCTGTCCGGCTCGGCGCATCCGTCCGGCGTCGATGAGGCGTTGCACCCGTTCGACGTTGGAGGTCGACCACGCGCGTCGAGCACCTGCCGCTCGGTCACCCGGGGTGCAGAGCGGCCTTCAGCGCCGCAAGACCACGGTTGGTGGCTTCGGCCGCGGCGGGGACCACCAGCGCGAAGCTGACGTACCCGTGCACCAGTGTCGGCGCGTTGTACAGCTCCACGGGAACGCCTGCGGCGGAGAGCAATTCGGCGTAACGGGCGCCGTCGTCGCGAAGCGGGTCGTATTCGGCGGTGCCAATGAAGGCCGGCGGCAACCCGGACAGGTCGGCGGTGTTGGCGGGCGCCAGAGTCGGCGGCAGTTTGGCAGGCTCGCTCATGTCGATCTCGGGCGGCAGATACCACTGCGTGAACGCCGCGACGACGTCCTCGTCCAGGATCGGCCCTTCGGGGTTTTCGATCATCGACGGCAGCGTCGTGTCCCCGGTCGTCGATGGATACCAGAGCAGCTGGAACACCAGTGCAGGCCCGCCGTTGTCGCGGGCCAGCTGCGTCATCACCGCCGAGATGTTGCCGCCCGCGGAGTCGCCCGCGACGGCGATGCGTGACGCGTCGCCGCCGAGTTCGGCGGCGTGCTCGCCGACCCACCGCAGCGCCGCCCACGAGTCGTCGATGCCCTGCGGGTACGGATGCTCGGGCGCCAGCCGATAGTCCACCGACACCACGATGGCCTCGGCAGCGACGGCGTGGGCGCGGGCCACCGGGTCGTGGGTGTCCAAGTCGCCGATCGCCCAGCCGCCCCCGTGGTAGAAGACCACAACCGGCAGGTTGTCGTGCTGCTCAATCGGCGGCCAGTAGATGCGAACAGGGACATCGGTGATGTCCCCGTAGCCGATCGTGCGTTCCTCGATTCGCATCTCGGGCAGCAGCTCTGGCGGCGCTTTGAGCTGCCTCATCTTCTCGCGGGCCACGTCGACACCGTCGTCAATGGTGAACGTCAACGGGAATGCGTCCAGCAGCGCTCGCATGATGGGGTCGATGCCGGGCCGCGCGGTCGTGGTTTCAGCCATGGCCCCACGCTAGCGCCCCGCGGACGGCCTACTCACGCCAGCCGTTGTTGAGGATGATGTCGACGAAGTCGTCGCGGACGAACGTCGGATCGAAATGGGCGAGGACGTCGGCGTTGACGTTGCCGAACGTGCTGCCTGGACGATGCCGATTGCCGTCGGCGAACGCCTGGAGTATGCGACGTTTGAAATCGGGCCGTGGATGGGCGGCGGTGACCGCGTTGCGCACATCGTCGGGAATGTCGTCGCGGCCGATGCCGAGGACATCGGTCTCGACTCCCGCGGTGACAAGAGCGATCTCGGGGTCGAGAAACTCGGGAACGCCCGGCGTGGTGTGCAATGCGATGGAAAGCCAGACCTTGCGCACGGTCGCATCGTCGAGGCCGCGGTCGCGCAGGAACTTCTCCGCCGCATTGGCGCCGTCGACCTCGAAGCGCAAAGTCGAATCTCGGTAGACCACCGTCAGGCCGACGTCATGGAACATCGCCCCGGCGTACAACAGTTCGAGGTCGGGGTCGAGGCCTCGCCGCTGACCCTGCAGCGCGCCGAACAGGAACACACGTCGGGAGTGGTTGAACAGCAGATCGTCCTCGACGTCTCGGATGTACTCGGTGACCTCCCGCACGAGAGGCGTGTCTGGTATCGCGATACCCGCGATCGTTTGCGTTGTCATGCCTTCAGTGTCGGCCGGGGTGACCGCCCAGGGTCCGTGTCCGATGAGCCACGTTTCCCACAGAAAGCGACATATGGTGTCTATATGTCCGCTGATATGTCCGCCGACCGAGCCGTCGTGTTCGTGGTGTTCGACGGGATGAAACTGCTCGACGTCGCAGGACCGGCGGAGGTGTTCGCGGAGGCGAACCGGTTCGGCGGGTCCTACCGAGTGGTCATGGCGTCGGTCGACGGCGAGGACGTGTTGACGTCGGTCGGTTCACGGCTGGCCGTCGCGGCATCGATTAGTTCGGTCGAGTCGGCCGACACGGCAGTGGTTTCGGGGGGCGACGACCTGGTCGGTCGCCCGATCGACCCGCGGCTCGTGGACGCCGTGGCCGGCCTGCGGCCACGGGTGCGTCGGATGGCGTCCATCTGCACGGGGTCGTTCATCCTGGCGCAAACGGGAATGCTCGACGGTCGCCGCGCCACCACCCACTGGCGGCACACCGGTCTGTTGTCGCGCGCCTACCCCCGGATCAGTGTCGAACCCGATGCGATCTTCGTGCGCGACGGCGACATCTATACCTCGGCCGGGGTGTCTGCCGGCATCGACCTGGCGCTGGCACTCGTCGAAGCCGACCACGGAGCCGATCTCGTTCGTGAGGTCGCACGGTCGCTGGTGGTGTACCTCAAGCGGGCGGGCGGTCAGTCACAGTTTTCTGCCCTCGTCGAAGCGCAGGCTCCGCGCCGACCGCAATTGCGTGAGCTCACCGAGGCCATCGCGGCCAACCCCGGCGCAAATCACACGGTGAAAACCCTTGCGGCGCAGGCATCTCTGAGTAGCCGCCAACTGACGAGGCTTTTCCACGCCGAACTCGGCACGACCCCCGCCCGCTACGTCGAAATGATCCGAATCGACAGCGCGCGGTCGGCGCTCGACGCAGGACGCTCCGTTGGAGAGTCGGCGCAATCGGCAGGCTTCGGAAGCGCCGAGACTTTGCGCCGGGTATTTGTCAGGGAATTCGGCATCTCGCCGAAGGCGTACCGCGATCGATTCAAGTCGACCGGCTGAGCCGCTGCAGCTGTTCCAGCGCGGCGCGTTCGACGTGATTGCTGAGCAGCTTTCCGTCCTCCCGCACTGCCCATACCGCCGTCCCCGTCATCGCGACGGCCTGCTGATCGGGCGCTGTGCCTGCGAAGCCGTTGTTCCTCCCGGTCAGCACCCAGCGGGAGGCGACGCGGCTGCCGTCGGCGTTCTGGAACGACTCGAGGACCTCAAGACGCATGTCATTGATTTTCTCCAGAAAGCCGGCGATCCACCGCTTGAAGTTGTCGCGGCCGGTGACGGCCTCACCACCGGTGACGATGACGAAGTCGTCGACGACAAATCGATCGGCGGCCGCCGGGTCGTGGGCGTTCCACACGTCGTCCCAGAAGGCGTGCACGATATCGACCGAATTCGGCGTACTCATGTCGCCTGCAACGCTTCACGCAGCGCCTTCATGCCCCGATCGGTCGCTTCAGTCGCGGCAGGTACCACGCCCGCATAGCCGAGGTAACCATGGATCAGTGTCTTTGCATTGTGCAGTTCGGTGGGCACACCCGCCGCGGCAAGCAGTTCCGCATAGCGGGCGCCGTCGTCGCGCAGGGGGTCGTGGCCCGCAACTGCGATATACGCCGGGGGCAGTCCCGCCAGATTCTTCGCTCGTGCCGGCGCCAGCGTCGCGGGCATATCCGAGAGATCCAAATTGCCGACATACCAACGGGAAAATCCCTTGGCGGCCGAGCTACCCATCAGCGGGCCGTTGGCATTCTCGGTGAACGACGGCAGCGACGTGTCCCACGTCGTCGCCGGGTACCACAGCAGTTGGAACCGGATCGCAGGCCCGCCCGCATCCCGCGCCAGCTGTGCTACCACCGCCGCCAGGTTGCCGCCCGCTGAGTCTCCTACGACGGCAAGCCGGTCGGGGTCGGCGCCAAGCTCCCCGGCGTGCGCGGCCACCCATTGCGTTGCGGCCCAAGCATCTTCGACGGCTGCCGGGTAGGGGTGTTCAGGTGCCAGCCGGTAATCCACCGACACCACCACCGCACCCGCTCCCACCGCGTGGTTGCGTGCGTCGCCGTCGTAGGTGTCGAGGTCGCCGATTGACCATCCGCCGCCGTGGATGAATAGCACGATCGGCGGAGTGGCGCCATTGGCTCCAGTGTCCATGGGTGGCCAGTACACCCGGATCGGGATGGGCCCCGCGGGACCGTCGACGGTGCGGTTCTCGGTACGCACTTCCGGATGCACCTGTCTGCGGGGCAGGTCGCGGAACCGTTGCCGCGAGGCCTCGACGCCTCCGTCGGTTGTCAACTGAAACGGAACGGCCTCCAGTACCTTCAGCAGAATGGCGTCGACGGCCGGCTTCTCCTCGGCAACAGACATGGGGACACGGTACGCACACCCGCGAACCAGGCTGCTGTGGGTGGCGGCCGCGGTCGTCGGCGCCTGCTACGGGATATTTCTCATCCTCACCGCGCTGCGGCTGCCGTCGGGGGCCGAACTCACCGGCCAGTTCGCGCTGCAACCCGCTGTCAAGGCGCTGACGGCGGTGCTACTCGCGGGCGCCGCGTTGAAGCACCCGATCGCGCGGGAACGCCGATGGCTGATCTTTGCGCTGGTGTTCTCGGCGGCGGGGGATTTCCTGCTGGCGATGCCGTGGTGGCAACCGTCCTTCGTGCTTGGCCTCGGCGCCTTCCTCGTCGCGCACCTCTGCTTCCTGGCCGCGCTTATCCCACTGGTTTCGCGCTCGGGGCCGCGACTCGTGGCCGCTGCGATCACAGTGCTGGCCTGTGTCGCGCTGCTGGTGTGGTTCTGGCCGCGGCTGCTCGCCGAGGGCATGGCCGTGCCGGTGACGCTCTACATCGCTGTGCTCGGCGCGATGGTGTGCGCCGCCCTGCTCGCGCGGCTGCCAACACCGTGGACGGCGCTGGGTGCGGTGTGTTTTGCGGTGTCCGACGGGATGATCGGCATCGGCAAGTTCGTTCTGGGTTCGGAGGCGTTGGCCGTGCCGATCTGGTGGGCCTACGCCACATCACTGGTGCTCATCACGGCCGGATTGTTCTTCGGCCGCTCGTCTGTGCCGTCTGCTACATCTTCTTAAGTGTCGGAGCCAAACTCCCCGGCTCGGCCGGGCGCAACCCGCCAGCAGGCTGAGCACGAGCCGATAGCGCGCGTGCTGCCGATGCTGTCGGTGCCGCACCTCGACCGCGAATTCGACTATCTGGTATCCGCCGAGCAATCGGACGACGCGCAGCCTGGCGTGAGGGTTCGG
>JAVXWV010000739.1:0-4276 GCA_032230775.1 Mycobacterium sp.
CGACGGTTGAAGGTACGGGCGCTCATGCTTGCGTGCCGGGCCAGCCGGTGCACCGTGAGCTCTTCGTCGAGGTGCTGCAGCGCCCACTCGCGCGTCGCGGCAGTGGAGAAGTGATCCGGCGCAGGCACCTGCCGGTCGATGAACTGCGCCTGCCCACCCTCTCGCCACGGCGGCACCACGCAATACCTTGCGACGGCGTTGGCCACCTGCGCGCCGTGATCCGAACGAATGATGTGCAGGCACAGGTCGATTCCGGCGGCAAGTCCCGCCGAGGTGAGCAAGTCGCCGTCGTCGACGAACAACACGTTCTCGTCGAGCAGCACCTGCGGATGCAGGCGGCGCATCGAATCGGCGAACTTCCAATGCGTGGTCGCCGGGCGCCCGTCGAGCAGGCCTGCCGCGGCGAGCACGAACGCGCCGGTGCAGATCGACACCAGCCGAGTGCCGGGCCGGATCCGCGCCAACGCGTCGGACACGTCGGGCGCCAGCACGCCGTCGACGCGCGCTGGCGGGTAGCGCGTGCCGGGGATCACGATGGTGTCGGCGGTCGCCAGCGCCTCCGGCCCCGCTGCGGGCACTATGGCGAAGCCTGTCGTCGACGCGACAGGCCCCGGCGTGAGCCCACAGGTCACCACGTCGTAGAGGGCGTTGCCGTCGGCGTCGGCCGCGTTGGAAAACATCGTCGGCGCGATGGCGGCATCGAAACCCACCACCGGCGGCAGCAGCAGGACGGCGATGCGATGCATGCCCACATTCTGGCACGTTCTTAACGAATGGTGTCATTCATGCCACTAGTCGCGGTCCGGCGGATCAGCGACAGTGATTCGGTGACGTTCACCGCCGCGCAGAAGAGCACGCCGCTGGCTCGCATTCACTGGGCCTGGGTGGTGGCCGCCGTCAGCTTCATCGCGATCCTCGGCGCGGCGGGTTTCCGCTCGGTGCCTGGCGTCATGATGAACCCGCTGCATCACGAGTTCGGCTGGTCACACGGGGTCGTGGGGCTGGCGATGTCGGTCAACATGACGTTGTTCGGGCTGACGGCGCCGTTCGCGGCGGCCCTGATGGACCGATTCGGAGTGCGACCCGTGTTGTCGCTGGCGCTGCTGCTGATCGCGACGGGATCGGCGCTGAGCGTCACGATGACCACCAGCTGGCAGCTGGTTCTCCTGTGGGGCGTGCTGGTCGGTGTCGGCACCGGCTCGATCTCGATGGGCTTCGTCGCCACCGTCGCGACCCGCTGGTTCGAGGCGAAACGCGGCCTCGTCACCGGTGTCCTGACCGCGGCGAGCGCGACGGGCCAACTGATCTTCCTGCCCATCGTCGCCGAGGTGACCACCAGGCACGGCTGGCGGTTGGCGTCGCTGATTGTCGCCGCGGCTGCGCTCAGTGTGGTGCCGCTGGTGCTCGTGTTCATGCGGAACTACCCGCAGGACAAGGGTTTAACGGCATACGGTGCGTCCAGAGCTGATGCGGCCGAGCCTGCCGTCGTGCCCGCCTCCAGCTTTGCCGCTGCTTTCGACGGGTTGCGGATCGGTGCACGCGTGCCTGCCTTCTGGCTGCTGGCAGCGAGCTTCGCGATCTGCGGGATGACGACGAACGGGTTGATCGGCACGCACTTCATCCCGGCCGCCAACGACCACGGCATGCCGACCACAGTGGCAGCCGGCTTACTGGCAACCATCGGCATCCTCGATGTTGCAGGGACGGTGTTCTCCGGCTGGCTCACCGATCGCGTCGACCCGCGGCTCCTGCTGGTCGTCTACTACGCAGGTCGGGGGCTCTCGCTGCTGCTTTTGCCGTCACTGCTGTCGCCGCAGGCCGAACCGAGCACTTGGGTCTTCGTCATCTTCTACGGCCTGGACTGGGTGGCCACCGTGCCGCCGACGATCATGTTGTGCCGCAACTACTTCGGCGCGCGCACCCCCGTCGTGTTCGGCTGGGTGTTCGCGTCTCACCAGTTGGGCGCCGCGATCGCGGCCGCAGGCGCAGGCAGACTGCGCGATCTGCAGGGCAACTACGACATGGCGTTCTACTTGGCGGCCTGCCTCTGTTTCGTCGCTGTGATCCTTTGCGCAAACGTGCGGAAAGTGCAGGTCAGCGCGCCTGCAGTGTGAGTTTCGGGTAACACTGATTTTGGCGTTGCGTGTTCGCTGCCCTTAACATGCGATGCGGGTTGAGGGACCTGACGAGCCGAGGAGCCGGAGTTGAAGACTCGCACCAGCAAGACCTTGGGCGCTGCCGCTGGCATCGCCGCGATCGTGGCATCGTTGCCGCTGGCGATCACCGCCAATGCCGACGATCCAACGCCGGCACCTGCGCCTGCGAACCCGATCCCCGACCTCCAAGGGCCGGGCTGCGACGCGTTCAGGACGGCGCAGCCCAACTGGAAGGACTTCAATAGCAAGCCGGTCGGCACCGTGCTCGCCAGCATCCCGGACATCTCCACGTTCAACTCGCTGGTCTCGGGGCAGGCCAACCCCGCCGTCAACATCGTCCCGGTGCTCGAAGGCGGCCCCTACGTGGTGTTCGCACCGACCAACGCCGCATTCGCGGCGATGGAGCCCGGCCTTGACGCCATCAAGGCCGACCCCGCGGCGCTGTACAAGCTCGATTACTACCACGTCTTCCTCGGCCTGCTCGGCGTCGACGACGTGCACGGTCAGCGGCCCACCCAGCAGGGCGCTGAGATCAAGGTGACGGGCAAGGGCGGCGACATCAAGGTCAACGACACCGCCAAGCTCGTCTGCGGTGCAATCCAGGCCAGCAATGCGCGGATCTACATCATCGACACGGTGCTTGATCCCGCGCAGGGTCCGGAACCGATCACGCCGACGGGCACCAGCTCCACAACCGCGACGACGACCACGTCGGCGACCCTGTCGCCGGAGGCGCCAGCTCCGGCTCCGGCCGGCTAGCTCTTTAGGGATTCGTGGAGTTTCACCGGCGGTGAGCGCCGTGAGCGCCGGTAAAACTCCACAAATCGCGCTAGAGCCCTAGGTCGCGGCCGATGATCTCTTTCATGATCTCGGTGGTGCCCCCGAAGATCGTCTGGATCCGGACGTCGACGTAGTCACGCGCGACCTTGTACTCGTTCATGTAGCCGTACCCGCCATGCAACTGCACGCAGTTGTCGACGACCCTCTTGCCGAGCTCGGTGCACCACCACTTGGCCTTCGAGGCCTGCACCGCGGTCAGCTCCTTGTCGACGGCGGCGCGTAAGCAGCGGTCGACGTACTGCTCGGCGATCTCGAGCTCGGTGTCCATCTCGGCCATCAGGAACCGGTTGTGCTGGAAGCTGCCGATCGGCTGGCCGAACGCCTTGCGGTCCTTGACGTACTGCAGTGTTTCGTTGAACGTGGCTCTGGCACCCGCGATGGCGGAGATCGCGATCGACAACCGCTCGGACGGCAAATTGTGCATCAAGTGGTAGAAACCCTTGCCCTCCTCGCCGAGGAGGTTGTTGGACGGCACGCGGACGTTCTCGAAGTGCAACTCTGCGGTGTCGGCGGCGTGCAGGCCCATCTTGTCGAGCTTGCGTCCGCGTTCGAAGCCATCCATGCCGCGCTCGACAACCAACAGCGAGAAGCCCTTATGGCCTGCCTCGGGATCCGTCCGAGCGACGACGATGACGAGGTCGGAGTTGATGCCCGCCGAGATGAATGTCTTGGAGCCGTTGAGGATCCAGTCGTCACCGTCACGAACCGCTGAAGTCTTGATGCCGGCCAGGTCGCTGCCTGCACCGGGCTCGGTCATCGCGATCGCGCCGATGAGCTCACCGGTGATGTAGCCCGGCAGCCACCGCTCCTTCTGCTCGTCGTTGGCCAGCGATGCGAAGTACGGACCGACGACGTCGTTCTGCAGGCTCAGGCCGGGAGTGGCGGGGCCGAACTTCGCGAACTCCTCGTCGATGACCGCGCTGAACCTGAAGTCGTCGACGCCTCCGCCGCCGTACTCCTCGGGCATGTTGAACCCGATCAGCCCGTATTTGCCTGCGGCCACGTAGGATTCGCGGTCGACGAGACGCTCGCTCTCCCACTTCTCGACGTGCGGCGCGCACTCCTTTTCCAGGAACTGGCGTGCCGTCTCGCGCAACTGCTCGTGCTCGGATTCGAATACCAGTCGTTTCACGATTCTCTCCTACTTGGCTTTCCAGACCGGTTGACGCTTCTCGGCGAACGCCAGCGGTCCTTCCTTTGCGTCCTCGGAACGAATCAGCGTCCCGATCTCGCGCATGGTCCTGGCCCAGCCGGCTTCGTCACCGGTGATGACGCCGTCG
>JAVXWV010000731.1:0-4729 GCA_032230775.1 Mycobacterium sp.
ATTCGAAAGCGGCCTCGGTCCTCAACGGGTATACCGAGGCCGTCGACAGACCGACCTTGATGGCTGGGCGCACAGTCTTTGTCGGCGCCTAGCCCGACTGAAGAAGTGCCAACGGTCCCAACGTGACGAGTGCCCCGACCGCCACCGCGATCAGCGTGCTGCCGATGTCTTCCGTCTTGCGCACCACGCGCACGCCCACCACAAGGCCGAGGATCACCAGCACCGACAGCACGAGGGCGACGATGTTGTTCCACTTCCACAGCTGGTCGAACGCGATGAACAGGCCCGCGCCGAATGCGACCGCGATGATGCACTGGCCGACGACCCCCGCGGCGCGCAGGAACGACGACATCGGCGCAGGCGCCGTGCCCTCTTCGTCCCCGAGGTCGATGTCGTCAGGGCGTGGCGGCGCGCCCCGTCTTGCCAAGTCGTCGGCGACGGTTTGGCCGCCGAACAGCGGGCCCGCCGTCGACCGCAGATACGACGGCGGCTCGTCGTTGTCCTTCTCCCCGACCGCGGCCTCAGCGTCCTCGTCCTCGATCTCCGGCGGTTCGACGACGGTCAGATCTTCGTCGTCGACCAGATCGGGACTCATCTGCTCGGCACCCAGGCTTGCCGAGGTCCGGAAGCGCCGCGGGTCGGGCGCGTACTGCGGGCGACGCGGCGGGGGCGCGAAGAAGTCCACCAGGTCGGCGTCGATGTCACGCTCCTCGACGTGGGCGGCGTGGTCGGCCACCGCGTCGGCGTAATCGTCGTCGACGTCCTCGTCCTCGATCTCGTCGACATGGCCTGCGGCGCCGTTGGTGGTGGACGCCGGGCCTGCGTCCGCGACTGGCTCGTCGGCGACCGCAGGAAGGGTTCGGGTGGTTTCGCCTTCCTCGACGTCGTGACCGCTGACGATCGGGATCTCGCCGGTCAGCTCCGCGACCGTGACCGAGTCAGTGTCGCCACGACGCCGCCGGCGCCGACCGCCTACGGGCGGGGCGCCGATTGTGCCGTTCTTCGCCAGCAACTCCGCGACCGAGATCGGTCGCGTGCTGCCGTGGCTGTCTTCTGGTCCTGTCATCGTGTGTTGCCTCTTGGCCTAGCTGGTGCTTGATGTCGGCGCCGGAGCACCGCCGTCCTCTCGCTCACTGTCCGCGCACGGACGTTTCCACCAAGGCCGTTCCATCCGCCTCGCTGTCGAGTTTCCGCAGAATCAGCCCTTCTCGCAATGCCCAGGGGCAGATGTCAACGCTTTCGACGGCGAGAGCATTCATGCTCGCCTCAGCTACCAAAGCTCCCGCCACAATCTGTGGCGCCCGCTCGGCACTCACCCCTTCCAACTCCGCACGGTCAGCCGCGGTCATCCTAGAGATGAATGCTATGAGCTGTCTGAGGCCGGTGGCGGTGAGCGTTCTCTTCACCCGCGGCCCCGCCCCCGACGGCGCTGCTCCGGTCAGCCGGGCCAGTGATCTGAACGTCTTCGACGTTGCCACCGCGAGGTCGGGGCTGCCCGCCTTGAGCATCTCGGCGCCTGCGTCGGCGATCTCGGTGGCCAGCCAGTCGCGGAGCATGGCGACACGGCGGCGGCCGGGCGGGTCGTCGGGCAGCCATTCGCGGGTGAGCCTGCCCGCGCCGAGCGGCAGCGACAGCGCCACCTCGGGCTCCTCGTCGACGCCGTTCGACAATTCGAGCGAACCGCCACCGATGTCGATGTTGATGATGCGCCCGGCGCTCCACCCGTACCAGCGGCGCACTGCCAGGAACGTCAACCGGGATTCGTCGACCCCGCTGAGCACCTGCAGCACCACGCCGGTCTCGGCGAGCACCCGCGCGAGCACCTCCTCGGAGTTTTTCGCGTCGCGCACGGCGGAGGTGGCGAACGCCATCAGCTCGGCACAGCCGGAGCTGGCGGCGATCTTCGCAAGCTCGTCAATCGTGCTGACGAGTTTGTCAGCGCCCTTGCGGGTCAGCTTGCCCGAGCCGTCGATGGCCTCGGCGAGTCGCAATGCGGCCTTGGTGGAACTCATCGGCGTCGGGTGACCGCCACGGCGCGCGTCCACCACCAGAAGGTGGACGGTATTGCTGCCGACGTCGAGCACGCCTAATCGCACTCCCCCAACTTAACTGGTCTACCGTTAAGTTTTGTGAGCGCATCGCACCCCGGAGAAGTGGAACTGGACTTCGCCCGCGAGTGGGTGGAGTTCTACGACCCCGACAATCCAGAGCACTTGATCGCCGCCGATCTGACATGGCTGCTGTCGCGGTGGACGTGTGTGTTCGGCACACCGGCATGCAAAGGCACCGTGGAGGGTCGGCCAGACGACGGATGCTGCTCGCACGGCGCGTTTCTGTCCGACAAGGACGACCGCGCCCGGCTGGATGACGCCGTCAAGCAGCTGACCGACAAGGATTGGCAGTTCCACGACAAGGGCCTCGGCAAAAAGGGCTACCTCGAGATGGACGAGTACGACGACAAACCCAACCTGCGCACGCGAAAGTACAAGGGCGCCTGCATATTTCTGAATCGGCCCGGGTTCCCCGGCGGTATCGGATGCGCGCTGCACAGCAAGGCGCTCAAGCTGGGTGTCGAGCCGTTGACGATGAAGCCGGACGTGTGCTGGCAGCTGCCCATTCGGCGCACCCAGGATTGGGTCGAGCGGCCCGACGGGACCGAGGTGCTCAAGACGACGATCACCGAGTACGACCGCCGCGGCTGGGGCGAGGGCGGAGCGGACCTGCATTGGTACTGCACCGGCGATCCCAACGCGCATGTCGGCGCGAAACAGGTATGGGAGTCGTACGCCCCCGAGTTGACCGAGCTGCTCGGTGAGAAGGCTTATTCCGAATTGGCGGCAATGTGCAAGCGGCGCAGTGGTTTAGGGCTTGTCGCCGTGCACCCCGCGACCCGCGCTGCCGAATGACCCCGACCACCGCTGCCGGCCCTTCGCGCGAGCGCTCATCGCTGTTCCTGTTCCGGCTCATCCCGCCGCGGCCGGATTTCGCCCAGACGATGACGGCCGAGGAGCAGTCCGCGATGGCCGGGCACATGGAGTACTGGCAGCAGCTGCTGCGCGACGGCAAGGTGGTTGTCTACGGCCCCGTCGCCGACCCAGAAGGCGTGTGGGGTCTCGGCGTGCTGCGCGCCGATGACCGGGCCGAAGTGCTGGCGCTCGGTGAGCGCGACCCAACGGTTGCCGCAGGCATCTGCACCTTTGAGGTGTTCGAGATCATGGGCGGAATCACGCCTTAGTCCCAAGCTGCGCGTGGCCTAACGCGCTCTACCCCTCGAGTTTGTAGCCGAGGCCGCGGACCGTGACCAGATGCACCGGGTTGGCAGGGTCGGCCTCGATCTTCGACCGCAACCGCTTGACGTGCACATCGAGCGTCTTGGTGTCTCCGACATAGTCGGCGCCCCAAACCCTGTCGATGAGCTGTCCACGGGTGAGCACCCGACCACTGTTGCGCATCAGGTACTCCAGCAGGTCGAACTCCTTGAGCGGCAACGTGATCGCCTCGCTGTTGACGGACACGACGTGTCGCTCCACGTCCATCCGCACCGGGCCTGCCTCCAGGATGCCGTCGCCGGTGCCGGAGTCGTCGTTGTCGCTCCCGCGACGCAACACCGCCCGGATGCGTGCGATCAGCTCGCGCGCGGAGTACGGCTTGGTGACGTAGTCGTCGGCGCCGAGCTCCAGCCCGACGACCTTGTCGATCTCACTGTCCCTGGCTGTCACCATGATGACGGGAACGCTTGACCGGGAACGCAATTGCTTGCATACGTCGGTTCCGCTCATCCCGGGCAGCATCAGGTCCAGCAGGACGATGTCGGCACCGGCCCGCTCGAATTCAGCCAGGGCCGACGGCCCGTCGGCCACCACCGTGGCCTCGAAGCCCTCCTTGCGCAACAGAAAGGCCAGGGGATCGGCCAAGGACTCCTCGTCCTCCACGATCAGCACACTGGTCATTAGTCTCGCTAGTCCTCTCGCTCGTCTGATTCGTCTTCGTGTTCGGGGTATGCCGGAATCGACAGGGTGAACGTCGATCCCGTTCCCGGCTGACTCCACAGCCGGATCGATCCGTTGTGATTGGCGGCGACGTGTTTGACGATCGCCAATCCGAGCCCGGTGCCGCCAGTTGCTCGTGAGCGCGCCTTGTCGACGCGGAAGAATCGCTCGAACACCCTCTCCTGGTCCTCGCGTGCGATACCGATGCCGCGGTCGGTGACCGCGATCTCAACGTTTTGGCCGCGACGGCGTCTGCTGATCGAGACTCCAGACCCGTTGGGCGAGTATGCGATTGCGTTCGACACCAGGTTGGCGATCGCGGTGACCAACAGTGACTGGTCGCCAAGCACGCGGTATCCCGTCGGTGCGTCCGTTGTGACCGCGATGTCGGCGTTGTCGGCGGCCACCTTGTAGCGCGACAGTGCCTCGGCCACCACGTGGTCGACCTCGACGGCCTCCAGATCCGGCAGCCGTTCGCCGCCCTGCAGCCGCGACAGGTCGATCAACTCACCGACCATGTTGGCCAACCGGTGCGACTCGGTCAGCATTTTGTCGGCGAATCGGCGCACGGTCTCGGGGTCGTCGGCGGAAGCCAGCACCGCCTCGGCGAGCACGCCCATCGCGCCGACCGGGGTCTTGAGTTCGTGGCTGACGTTCGCAACGAAATCCCTGCGAGTCGCCTCCATCCTTGCGTGCTCGGACTGGTCGTCGACGTAGACGACCGCGAACCGGCGATCGTC
>JAVXWV010000740.1:0-6570 GCA_032230775.1 Mycobacterium sp.
AGAGCGTGACCGAGGCCTTCGTCGCGGTGATCTCCATATTCGTCGGATCCTGGCCGCTCTTGTCCTTGAGCATCTTGATGACTTCGTCGTTCTGCTTCTTTTCGTCCTGGGTGAGGAAGTCCTTGCACTTCGTGTCAACACCGGTGTTAACGATCTCGGAGGCCGAGCATCCGCTCACGACGGCTGCCGCAGCCGAGGCTGCCAGGGCAAAGTAGACGATTCGCTTCACTGAGGACCTCTCTCGGGTGGGAATGGCACGGAGATGATTCACAGAATTCGCCGAGTTGAAACCCGGGGGCTCTGTTGTGCTGCATACGGGAGGACGAAGCCCCGGCTCCCAATGCGGCGGGAGGACTACTTGACCGAAGCGCAGGCACAGGTCGACGGTTCAATCCAGGCTGCGGCCACCGAACTTCTGTTCAGGCAAGACGCAGCTCCTTGTTAGCGCTTATTCACCGCCAACGCCTGAGATATCACCGGAATCGGCCCGTCGAATTCGGAGTCGTCGCAGACGAAACCGTCTGGCGCACAGGAAAAGACATCGATTTTCGCGTCCTATCGGGAATCGATTATCGGTAATCCGTTGGTCGCCGCCGTCGCTGCGTTCTTTGGCCACGTCGTCAAGTAGGTCGCGCAGCTGTTGTCGTTTGCTGCTGCCGCACCTCGAGCGGGGTAGGCTGAGTGTTCGCGAAGGCATCAGGGCACGATCACATCCGAAGTGGGAATCGCTCACCTGCGCGTCTACCGCCAGTCTGAACCTGGTGGCAGTGTGAACGGGAATCGATTGCACAGAAGGTGCATCGCGTGACTTATTGCGTTGGCGTAATGCTCGACAAGGGCATGATTTTCGCCGCGGACTCCAGGACGCATGCCGGGGTGGACAACTTCGCCAAGTTCTGCAAGATGACGGTGTTCGAGCGTCGCGGCAACCGCGTTATCGTTCTGCTGAGTTCGGGAAATCTGGCCGGAACTCAGGCCGTCATCAGCGTGTTGTCGCAGCGCTGCGCCGACGGTGACGCGGCCACCAATCTCATGGGCGCCCGGACGATGTTCGACGTCGTGAGGCTGGTCTCCGACGCGACGCGCGATATCGAGAACCGCGACGCCGGGTACCTGGAAGACAACAACATCCGCTTCAATGCCTCGTTTATCGTCGGTGGGCAGATCAGCGGTGAGCCGATACGGCTGTTCCGGACCTACGCCGAGGGCAACTTTATCGAAGCCGGGACCGACACGCCCTTTTTCCAGACCGGCGAAACCAAATACGGAAAGCCGATCCTCGACCGCGTACTTACGCAACATACGCCCCTGGCAGACGCCACAAAGTGTGTCCTGGTGTCCTTCGATTCGACTATGCGCAGCAACTTGTCGGTAGGCATGCCCATCGATCTGATTTGCTACGAACGGGACAGCCTCGAAGTGCAGTGGCGGCGGCGATTCGATGTAGGGGACCCCTATTTCACCGCGCTCAGCGACGAATGGGGCGAAGGTACGCGAAAGGTGTTTCGCCACTTGCCTGAGCTGCGGTGGTGACGTGGTCGACAGGATGGGTAACTTCGTCATCACCTGTGAGCACGGCGGTAACCAGATACCCGCGCCTTATCTTCGGCTGTTTCGGGAACAGCGGGCGCTGCTGGATTCCCACCGCGGTTATGATCCCGGGTCGCTGGTCATGGCGAAGGCACTCGCCAGTGCCTGTCGGGCGCCGCTCGTGGCTTCGACCGTCAGCCGCCTGCTGATCGATCTCAATCGTTCGATCGGCCACCCGCAACTGTTTTCGGCAATGACACGCGCCGCGCCGGCCGAGATGCGAGCGCAGATCGTCGAACGCTATTACCGGCCCCATCGCATGCAGGTCGAGCGTCTTGTCGGGCAAGCGGTGTCGCGCGGGAATCGCGTGATGCACATTTCGTCGCACAGCTTTACCGCGGAACTGAATGGCAGGGTGCGCGGCGCCGACGTGGGTTTGCTCTACCACCCTGGTCGGCGTGGGGAGGCCGAGTTGTGTGCCCGCTGGAAGGAATCGCTGGCGGCATTGGCTCCGGAGCTTCGCGTGCGCCGCAATTACCCCTATGCGGGCAAAGGAGACGGGCTGACCTCGCACTTGCGCTTGCGCTTTGCGCCGTGCGAGTACGTCGGAATCGAGCTGGAAGTCAACCAGGGCATCGTTATCGCCGCGGGCCGGCGCTGGACGGCGTTGCGGCGCTTGCTGATTGATTCGTTACGCACCGCATGTGCCGCGTGAGCGCGCCATGACTCATGCCCCGCGCCACTTAGCACCACCGAGAACCTTTTCCATCAATTACGCGGCCGGCCCTGCGCGACCTCACCCGCCGGATACCGGAGACAAATGATGCACATTCACGTCGGCTTCGAAATGATCTACGACTCCCCGCAGCCAACCCCGATAATATTCAACCTCAATGTCCATTTCACCCGCGTGTCCGATCTCGTCGGCCGCGATGACCTGGTGGTCGACCCGCCGGTGCCGATGGCAGCCTATCGTGACGGCTTCGGCAACTGGTGCACCCGCATCGTTGCGCCCACAGGCCGCATGCGAATCTCGGCTGATGCGCTCGTCCGCGATACCGGCCTGCCGGACGTCATCGCTCCCGAGGCGCAACAGATTCCGGTGCCGGACCTGCCCGAGGAAGCGCTTGTCTTCCTGCTCGGGAGCCGGTATTGCGAAACCGATCGACTATCCGAGACGGCGTGGAATCTCTTTGAGCAGACACCCACGGGATGGGGGCGCGTTCAGGCAATCTGCGACTACGTTTACCGACATATCACGTTCGGCTACGAGCACGCGCGCATGACCCGCACGGCGCTGGAAGCTTTTCACGACCAGACGGGCGTCTGCCGTGATTTCACGCATCTTGCCGTCGCCTTCTGTCGCTGCATGAACATCCCAGCGCGCTACTGCACCGGGTATCTCGGCGACATCGGTGTGCCGCCGATGGATGAGCCGATGGATTTCTCTGCCTGGTTCGAGGTGTTCCTCGGCGGGCAATGGCACACCTTCGACGCGCGCCACAACACGCCGCGCATCGGCAGGGTGCTGATCGCGCGCGGCCGCGACGCAGCCGACGTCGCGCTCAGCAACACCTTCGGTCCCGCTACATTGACGAGCTTCAGAGTATGGACCGACGAGGTGCACCTCTGAGTCAAGCGGTGCCATCCAGGCCAGATTAGGACAGCTGCATCGCCAAAATAGGGCCAAACTTTCGGAACAGGTACTCCAAGAGGTCCAGTCCGGCCAGTTCGCAGCGCTCTGACCAGCTGAAACGTAAATGCCTCGTGCGGTAAACCGTCTCACACGAGGAAGGTCGCCGGTGCCGACGGGGACGTGGCCATTTGCAAAACGCGAACTATTTGACGACGAACCAAACGGCGGCGTAGTGAGTTATCGCCGCGGCTGCGGTGAAGGCGTGGAAAAACTCGTGATAGCCGAATGTGTGCGGCCACGGGTTGGGCCAGCGGAGGCCGTAGAGGATGGCGCCGATGTTGTAGAGGACCCCGCCCAGCACGAGCAGGCCGACAACGATCGGGCCCCCGCCGTGGAGCAGGCTGCCGGCGAAGCCGATCGCCACCCACCCGAGTAGGAGGTACAGCGGTACGCCGACCCAGCGCGGAGCGGAGGGCCACCACATCTTCAGTGCCACCCCGGCCGCTGCGCCGGTCCACACGATTGTCAGCACTTCGGCTCCGGTGCGCGGCGGCATCGCCAACAGCGCGAAGGGTGTGTAGCTGCCGGCGATGAACACGAAGATCGCCGAGTGATCCAGCCGCTTCATCCATTTCAGGGCCGCCGGATTGTGCCAGTGCTTGCGGTGGTAAATGGCGCTGACGCTGAACATCGTGACAATGGAGACGGTGTAGATCAGGGTCGCAAGGATAGCTTTCTGCGACGACGTGATCGCTGCAGCCGACACCAGTGCCAATCCGCCCATAGTCGCGGTGACCGCCGAACAGAGGTGGATCCAGCCGCGGGCGCGTGGCCTGCCAATGAGGTCGGCGACGGTGTCGGCTAATCCTTGGGGCAGGTCGTCCACGACTGGGGCCACCGGCTCGCGGGCCGAAGAAGCTGCTGTCGGGTCTGCCCGGCGGGATGTCAGGTTGTACTCGTCGCTGATGAGCAGCGTGTCTCC
Source organism: Mycobacterium sp. (assembly GCA_032230775.1). Taxonomy (GTDB): domain Bacteria; phylum Actinomycetota; class Actinomycetes; order Mycobacteriales; family Mycobacteriaceae; genus Mycobacterium. The sequence continues at coordinate 4,149 of JAVXWV010000740.1, forward strand.
CTGTTCGGGTGAGCCGAGGATGGCGCGCCGTCGCGGATCGCGACGACGCGCGGCCGAGCCTACCTTTAGCGGCGTGCTGTACCCCAACCGACGACGCCAACGGCGGGCAGCGGCGCTTTAAGCATCGAGTTCGGAGGCACGTCGATTCGATGCCCTACTGCCGTAGCGGCCGAATGACCACAGTTCTGACGACAACGCTGACGACAGTAGCGCGGCGCACTACGCCCACAACGGTGCTTTGTAGCCGGTAAAGCGCCCGTTCGCGTAAGTTGCCTCGTCCTGGCGGTGTGGGGTTAGCAGCTCGCGAGTTCTCAATGGATCGGAGTGTGCCAAGACGGGCAGAGACGGCCTGACAAGCCGCCGACAGATTGGACACGAATCAGCGGCTGACCTGGCGTTTCAAGACGTTATGGGCACCGCGTGAAATTGCCATAGGCAGTCAGGTGCAGCTTTACACACCAGCGGTCGGCGGTTCGATACCGTCCGCGCCCACCAATGTTCATGCAGGTCAGCGACATACCGCCGTCGAGCGTGTTGGGGCGCACACGACCGCTGTCGAGCCACTCAGTCAAACGCGCCAAGTGTTTCGCTGGTTAATGTGCTCAGATCCGGCCGTGGTCGACTATCGCATCGATCACGCGCACGGCCTGGTCGTTGAGTCGCTCTCCGGTGACCCGCACATCGATGACGATGTCGCCATCGGCTCGCATCGCGTGCACAGTGCCCCAGCCTTTGTACGACTGCGATTGGCAGTCCGTGACCTCGTCCGCACCGACGGCGTGCGGCACGTCGATGGTGAACGTCCGCGGCGGTCGGCCGGGGGACGTGATGGTCAGCACCTCGTCGGAACAGTGCTGCCAGGTAACCACGGTGGACGCGACGAAGTCACGGGCGTGTGCGGCGGTGTCGAAGGCCACCACCGCCTCGTCGACCTCGGTGCCGGTCTGATCGTTGGTGAACAGCGTCCCGCGCATCTCGCCGCTGCGGGTCCCCTGGTACACCGACGCCATCGCGTTTCCGCTGACCGCCAGGCAGTCCGCGGGCGAGTAGGAATACCCGGCGGGCCATTGTTCGAGCGCGCGGTAGGTGTGGGTGGCCGTGAGCGGTGGCGGACCCATGATCGCGTTGACGGCAGTCTCGTCGGCGAGCATGTCGTTGAGCCGAGAAACGACCGTGTCGTCATGTGCGGGTGTGGGTGCGCAAGCGCCCAGCAGCGGCGCCACCCCGAGCAGCGCGACACCCATCCGCCGACTCATGCATGAAGTGTCGCAGATTCAGCGGGTCGCACCTGCCGACGAACTGAAGAGCAACGACATGGTCTTCACCCTCAGCGGGTCCGCGAGCGCCCTCAGGCGCAAGTCGTTCGGGGAGTGGACCGTGCACCTCAGGTGGGTTCGTACTCGTACTCCCGTAGCACTGGTAAGCCGTTGTGGTCCTTGGGGATCGGAATGTAGCTGTGGTGCGTTGTGGGGTCGAGAGCCAGTGAGTGCGCCCCATCGGCCAGCTGCGCTGAGCCCCGAACTTTGACGCGGACGTTGTCACGGCCGTGTCCCAACTAGGTGCGAACTCGGAGAGCTGAAGGGGTATGGCTTGACACGGTTTCAACTGGTCAGAACGGTTCGAGACTTACTGCGAGACAGGACAATTCAGCCGATGTCCGACTGGGGGTCAAGTGGTCCAACGACCGCCAAAACCGTTGCCGCAACATAGGCGCATCTGAGATCAAGGACGAAATAGCAGGTCAGACGCCCTACTTCGGGGGACTAAATACCCTCGTCCACGACCCGATATCACTCGGCCGATCGGCCCCGTCAGTGGAAAGCAGTGGGCGATTCGGCCGCCGTAGACGGTGCGAGCGTCGCAGAAGGCCCGGACGTAATGGGAGGTTGGACCCCCAAGAGCTTCGCGACGACGAAGCTCGCCGCCTGGTCGGTGTAGACGGGCACGTAGCCCTCGGTGTGCCCGCTCCATTCGTTGCCGGGGCCCGCGTGACAGATCGGGTCGCTGGGATTGCACAGATCGATCGCCCTGGAACCGAAGAGCGGACTCTGGGTCGTTATCGGTGCGCCGCTGCGGTCGGCCACATTGCCGAAGGTGACGACCGCCGCGACCATGTTGGCGTATTGGGCGGGCAGCGCAGTGCCCCTGAGGAGGCCCCCCACCGAATCTCCGGTGACGATATCCATCAACGACGCACCCTGCGAATATCCGCCCAGCACCTGCGGCGTATTCGGGCATTTGTCGGCCATGGATTTGATATGCGATACGGCGTCCTTGGAGCCGTCGTCGGTGTGCAACTGGAGGAGGCTTGCCTTGTAGTTCACCGCATACACACCGATGTTCATGCCGGTCTGCTGGCGCAGCGAGTCCACGAGGGCCTGGCCGACGCGCCCGACGCCGGGCGGTTCGTCGGTGCCGCGGG
>JAVXWV010000761.1:0-3289 GCA_032230775.1 Mycobacterium sp.
CGCGGTGTATCGAGGAACAGCCCGGCCTGACCAACGCCCGCGTTGTTCACCACGATGTCGGGCACGCCGTGTGTGGCGCTGACCTCCTCGGCGAAGCGCTCAACGGCGTCAGCGTCCGCGACGTCCAATGTGTATGGGTGCGCGATGCCGCCGCGGGCGGCGATCTGCGCGGCGGTGTCCTTGACGGTGGCCTCGTCGATGTCGCTGATCACCACCTCGGCGCCCTCGCGGGCGAACGCGATCGCGGTCTCGCGGCCAATGCCGCTGCCCGCGCCGGTAACGGAAACCAGTGTGTCGCCGAAGTATTCGCGCGGACGCCCGATTTGTGCTCGTAGCAGTGCGCGACTCGGCGGCCTTCCTTCCAGATAGTCGACGAGCTCGTGCACCGATTGCGCGATCATCGGCGCGTGCGACATCGGCGCCCAATGGCCTGCCTTGATGTCGCGGCGCCACAGCCGCGGAACCCAGCGGGACACGTCGTCGAGGCCATGCGGTCGGACCACGGGGTCCTTGGTGTTGACGATCAGCTGCACCGGCACGCTGACGTAGTGGTCGTCGCGGTAGGCGCGCGGATTCGCAGAAATCATGGCGCGGTAGATCTTCAGCGAGTTCACCATGTCGGTGGCGAAGGTGGCGCCGCGGTAACGCTGTCCGGCGGGTACACCGTCGGTCAGAGACGCGTCGCTACCGAACAACCACCGGACCGCGGCCGGACTGATCACCGGCACCGAGAGCGGGAACATGTATGTGAGGCGCAGCATGCGCGAGAGCGCCCTGCCGAACCGCCGTGGCCGGTGCGGACGCGCCAGATCCGCCCAGATCGCCGCCTTGTAGTGGTCGGTGCTGGGTCCAGACACCGAGGTGAAAGACGCGATCCGGTCAGCCGCGCCGGGCCGAGTCAGGTATTCCCAGGTGGCCACCGAACCCCAGTCGTGAGCCAGCACGTGCACCGGTTGGCCGGGGCTCAGCGCGCCGATGACCGCCTCGAGATCGTCCGCGAATCGTTCCATCCGATACGCCTTGACGGGTTCGGGGACCGTTGACTTTCCCACCGCGCGATTGTTGTAGCGAATTATCCGGAACCGGTCCTCCAGCAGCGGCACTGCCCCGTCCCACAGCACATGGGAATCCGGCCAGCCGTGCGCGAGCAGCAACGTCGGCCCGTCAGGATTGCCCTGCTCATACGTTGCGATACGGACATCGTCGCTGCTGTCGACGATTCGCTCGGTGATCTCGGACATCGCACCTCCACGCAATTAGTGGGACCGCCGGTACCGTATCAAGGCCGTCGCTTCTTCGCGCAACCGCTCATCAGCGCTCGTCGAGCTCCTCGCGAAGGGCGCGTTCACGTTCGATCCGCCGACGCGCGTCGTAGTCCCGCATCCGCTGCGGATACCCGACTTTCTGCACGTCGTAGACCGGAATCATGAGCCGTTCGCCCAGCCGCCGGGCGCCTGCGTCTCCCCCGGCCCTGCGGCGGGTCCACTCCCCGTCGGCGGCGACCAGCACGACGGTGACGTCGGTGACGGTGGTTTTCGGCTCGACGAAGGCCTCCACACCCGTATGTTCGGCCACCCACTGATGCAGATATTGCAGATCGGCTCCGGGGTCACGGCCGTCGGCGGAACGCGCCTCGAAGCCACCCCGAAACCTGTCGAACAGTCCCACTTGGACCTGGCTCCTTCTCTCTCACCTCTATCGATAGTGCCAGAGCCACGAGTCCCCGAGTCTGCGGCGAACGGCGCGAGCAGACATGACAGGATGGGAACCGACATTCGACCACCTGCGCCTGATCGTTCGAGGGAGCCCACGCACATGGCCATCTCCGTCCAGATGCCCGCACTCGGTGAGAGCGTCACAGAGGGGACCGTCACCCGCTGGCTCAAGCAAGAGGGCGACACGGTGGAACAGGACGAGCCGTTGCTGGAGGTCTCCACCGACAAGGTCGACACCGAGATCCCCTCGCCGGTCGCGGGCGTGCTGACGAAGATCGTCGCTCAGGAAGACGACACGGTTGAAGTAGGCGGCGAGCTGGCGGTGATCGGCGAGGGGGGCGAGGGAGACGGACAGGCAGCGCCGGCTGCGGAGGCGCCGCCCGCCGAAGAGCCCGCCGCGCAGCCTGAACCGGCCGCCGAAGAGCCGGAACCTGAGCCGGAACCTGAGCCCGAACCCGACCCGAAACCCGCCGCACAGTCCTCAGGCGGGGGCCAGGCCACCTCGGTGAAGATGCCCGAGCTGGGCGAGTCGGTCACCGAAGGCACCGTGACGCGGTGGCTGAAGAAGGTCGGCGACTCGGTAGAGGTCGACGAACCGCTGGTCGAGGTGTCCACCGACAAGGTCGACACCGAGATCCCGTCGCCGGTGGCCGGCACGCTGCTGTCCATCACCGCGGAGGAGGACGACACGGTCGCCGTCGGCGGGGAACTGGCCAAGATCGGCGAAGCGGGCGCCGCGGCGGCCGAGGCACCCCAGCCGAAGCCGGAACCCAAGCCCGAACCCAAACCAGAGCCCAAGCCGGAACCGAAACCGGAGCCGGTCGCCGAGGCCAAGCCCGAACCCAAACCAGAGCCGAAGCTGGCACCCGCCGCGGAGGCGCCGTCAGGCGCGGATTCCGCAGCCGGGCCGTATGTCACCCCGCTGGTGCGAAAACTCGCCACCGAGAACAACGTTGACCTGGCGACGGTCAACGGCACGGGTGTGGGCGGACGCATCCGCAAGCAGGACGTGCTCGCTGCGGCGGAAGCCAAGAAGGCGCCCGCGGCCCCGGCAGCAGCGGCCACGCCCGTGGCTGCTGCCAAACCGGCGGCCGCCGCGCCGACCCCCGCGCCCGCCCTGGCGCACCTGCGCGGCACCACGCAGAAGGCAAACCGGATTCGTCAGATCACGGCGAAGAAGACTCGCGAATCATTGCAGGCGACAGCGCAACTGACGCAAACCCACGAGGTCGACATGACCAAGATCGTGGCGCTGCGGGCCCGCTCAAAGAACAAGTTCGCCGAACGCGAAGGCGTCAACCTAACGTATCTGCCGTTCTTCGCCGTTGCGGTCGTCGACGCCCTCAAGGCGCACCCGAACGTCAACGCCAGCTACAACGAGGAAACCAAGGAGATCACCTACTACGACGCCGAGCACCTTGGCTTCGCGGTCGACACCGACCAGGGCCTGCTCTCCCCAGTGGTCCACAACGCGGGCGACCTCTCGCTGGGCGGTCTGGCGCGGGCCATCGCAGACATCGCGGCACGTGCCCGGTCGGGCAACCTCAAGCCCGACGAGCTGTCCGGCGGCACGT
>JAVXWV010000812.1:0-14578 GCA_032230775.1 Mycobacterium sp.
GAGGCACTTACGTCGGCACCATTCGCGACGTCACTGCCGCTCGGTCCGCCGCCGAACGGGAGCGGGCCGTCGCCCACCTCGCCACCGCCGTCACCCTGGCCAGGAACGTCGGCGACGTGCTGTCGACCATGCTCGACGAGTGTCGCACCACGCTGGGCGTTCGGCACGTCGCGGCCATCTTTTGGCCAACTGGCGATCTCGACCCGGCCGTGCATCTTGCGGGATCACCCCGGACGGCGCAATGGCGTGACCTCGACCCGCCGCTGCGCAGGTCGCTCGAGGACGCCCGCGGCTGGCTGTCGCTGACCGCCGCACCCGTCGGATGGGGGGCCGGGACCGACACCGCACACGGAATCGTGGCCACGCTGTCGCGTGAGGCCACGCTGTGGCTCGAATTCGGTGAACCCCGAAGGGTCGGCGCAGAGGACAGGCAGCTCGTCACCGCGCTTGTCGGACACCTCAGCCTGGCGATTCAGCACGTCCGCCAATTCGAGCACGCCCGTGACACCTCGTTGACGCTGCAGCGCTCGATGCTCGCGCCGACCGAACTGCCTGCGGGCTTCGCCGCGCGTTATGAGCCCGCGGTGTCGCCGCTTGAGATCGGCGGCGACTGGTATGACGTGTTGCCCGTCGGCGACCACCGTATCGGTGTCATCGTCGGCGACTGCGTCGGCCGTGGTCTGCCTGCGGCCGTGGTGATGGGTCAGCTCCGCGCCTCGGCCCGCGCGCTGCTTCTCACCGGCGCCGAGCCGGCGACCATGCTCCAACAGCTTGATTCTGTTGCGGCCCTGATTCCAGATGCGTTCTGCACCACGGTGTTTGTGGCCATCCTCGACACCCGGGCCGAAACACTGACGTACAGCAGCGCAGGACACGTCCCTGCCCTGCTCGCCGCGCCGGAGTCGCGGCCACAGCAGTTGACGGATGCCAGCTCGGTACCTCTCGCGGTTCACAACGACGAACCTCGTCCACAGGGCGTCGCGGCACTGGCCGCCGGATCGACCCTGTTGCTCTACACCGACGGGCTCGTCGAGCGGCGTGACCTTTCCATAGACGCCGGAATAGCCCGCGTAACCGAGATGCTGACGCAGACCATCGAATTGCCGATCGACGCGGTTGCCGACGCGATGCTCGACAGACTGGCCCCCGCCCTCGGCTACGACGATGACGTCGCGATCGTGCTGTACCGCCATCCAGGTTCCGCGCTCGTCATCGAAAACGCCGCGATCCCAGTATGGTTGAGCGATATCCGACGCCGCCTCGCTGACTGGCTGCGCTGCAAGAACGTGCCGGAGTCGCTCGCCGCGGACATCGTGCTTGTAGTCAATGAGGCGTGCAGCAACAGCGCCGAGCACGCATATCGCGGACGCGAGCCGGGGACAATGCGCGTGGAGGCCACACTCGACGACAACCACATTCACGTCAGGGTCACCGACTCGGGTTCGTGGAAGACGCCACCCGCTGACCCCGGCACCAGGGGCCGCGGACTGCTGCTGATGCGGACCCTGAGCGAACGAGTGGACATCGATGGAACAGCAGAGGGCACCAACATCGGCATGCGCTTCGCATTCGGCGAAGCCACGCCGGAGGAGACCCTTGCGTGATATGACAACAACGGCCATATGCGACTGTCGAGGAGAGGCAGGCAATGCGCGGGAATTCGCGTGCGTTCAGGCGGCCACCCAGGTGGGCCTGCCGCTAGACATCCGGAGGTGCTGGTGACAACGGTTTCCGGCGCCGACGTGGTCGGGCCTGCGCCGTTGCGGATACGGCTACCGGCGATCCCAGCCAGCCTTGCCGTCATCCGCGCCCGCCTGCGCACCTGGTTGCCGACCACCCAGGTCACCCCGTCGGCCGCCGCCGAGGTCCTACTCGCCGTCGGAGAGGCGGTCTCCAACGCCGTTGAGCATGCCGTCCGCGGCACGGCCTGTGACGTCGAGGTGGAGGTCACGGCGCGGGCGACTACGACGGGTCTAGCGTTGACCGTCAAGGACAACGGACGCTGGCAGGCACCACTGAAGAGTGAGCGGTGTGAGCGGAGTGCGCAACGCGGGCACGGCAGCAGGTTGATGAACGCCCTCGTCGACGCGGTCACAGTGACGCCAACCCCGCAGGGAACAACGGTGGAAATGCGCAAGGAGCTCCATCCATGACCTTCCGAGGACGACGGCGAGTGAGGCTCAGGTCGAAGGCGCGAACCGCAAGCTCTCGCGCGAAGCGAGGACCGGAGCGAGCGGGAGTCGAAGCATGACCAATAGCCAGTTCCGGCTGTCCTCTGCCGAGGCCGGACTACCGCCGGTTGTCACCGCGTCCGGCGACATCGACCTGGCCAACGTCAACGAGTTCTCCGACGTCCTGACCGGAGCGGCCGCAAACAGCGACGCCATCACGGTCGACCTTTCGGACGTGTCCTACTGCGACAGCGCAGCCGTGCGAGCGTTGTTCGCTGTGGCCGCAACGACCAAACTCGGGTTGATCGTGCCCACCACGGGGCCGATCATCACGCTGTTGAGCATCTCTGGGCTCGATCGCGTCGCGACCGTCGCAACCCGCGACTGACCATGGCCCCTTCACACTTTCAACCACACCAACACCCGCAGCTCGTTGCGCTGATGCAGCGCATCCTCGAGCGCATGCAGTCCGACCTACTGGATGCGGTCGGCCTTGCTATCACTGTGTACGACAAGCGCCATTACGATCGCCCAACGGTGCTGGCAGCACAGGGCGTTGGCGCCGATCTCGTCGAAGCCCAACTGGCGGGCATCGGTGGCCCCGTGCCCGATGCGATCGCCCATCAGGTGCCGGTGCTGAGCCTCGACCTGTGGACCGACGACCGATGGCCCGGGCTGAACCTGGCGGCCATGCGCGACCGTTCGCCGCGGCACGAGTCGAGCTGGGAACAGGTGCATGGCGCCGCTGCCGTGCCCGGTGTCTGGGCCGACGAGGCGACCGTCGTCGTCTGCTGCGCGCTGAGCCAGCCGGCCAGTGCCGCGACAGTGGCCAGCCTGTTCAACTACGAACAGCTCGTCTCCGCGGCGCTGATCACCACCGCGGCAGAGAACGCGACCGCGATTGAGGACATCATCACCGTCCTGCAGTCCCGCGGGGCGATCGAGCAGGCCAAAGGTGCGCTGATGGGCCTGGTCCGGTGCGACGCCGAGCGCGCGTGGAGCATGATGCGCCGCGCCAGCCAGGAGTTCAACGTCAAGCTGCGGGACCTGGCCGTTGCGCTAGTCGAGCACATCAGCGGTGCGCCAGCCGAACAGCCCGACACGGGAACGCCGATCACGCCGGACGATCGCACGCGCGAGGCGGCCGGGTTGATGTGGGCGGCCCTGTCAGAAGCGCCGCTACCGCAGTAGCTCGGCTCCCTGGCCCGCCCGCGTTCTGGTGATCGTCGGCGGGTTGTAGCCGGCGGCTCCGACCGCGTCGCGTATCGCGTCGGCGATGCGGTCAGCCTTGTCCAACGGAGCCAAAGCGATGACGCATCCGCCGAACCCGCCACCGGTCATGCGTGCGCCGAGTGCGCCCGCGTCAACGGCGGTGTCGGCGATCAGATCGATGTGGTCGGTGGTGATCTCGAAGTCGTCGCGCATGGATGCCTGCGATGCGTTGAAGAGCCTGCCGATTGCGGTGAAATCCGACTCCTCCAGCGCCGCAACGACATCGAGGACCCGCTGATTGTCGGTCAGGATGTGTCGCGCCCTGCGCGCATCGACGGGGTCGGCCACGGCCGCGAGAGCCGTCACGCCGGTGTCCTGCACCTCCCGCAGCGACGACACCCCGATGTCGGCGGCGGCCCGTTCACACGACGACCGGCGGGACGCGTACTCCCCGCCCGCATGTTGGTGCGGTGCACGCGAATTGACCAGCAGCAAGGCGATATCGGATGCATCGGTGTCGAACGCCACCGGCCGCACCGTCAGCTCACGAAAGTCGATCATCAACGCCTTGCGCGGCTCGCCGCACAGCGCGGCCAGTTGGTCCATCAACCCGGTCGGCGCACCGACATAGTCGTTCTCGGCGCGCTGTGCTATGCGAGCCAACCCGATCCGGTCGATGCTCAGGGCGGTGGCGCTCGTGAGCGCGCCGAGCACCGCGCACTCAAGGGCAGCCGAAGACGCTACGCCAGAGCCCATCTCGACGTCGCTCACGATCGACATCGTCCCGCCCAAAATGCGGTGGCCTGCCGAGCGCATCGCCCACATCACGCCTGCCACGTAGCCGGCCCAGCCCGCCACGTCACCGGGAGCGGTGTCGAGCGGTATCCGGACGTCGCCGTCCTCTCGGTCGCTGCGCACGGTGACCTCGGGGATGTCGTCGGGTACATAAGTCACCACCGTGCGCTCGGGAAGTGCGATCGGCAGGGCGAAACCGAGGTTGTAGTCGGTGTGCTCGCCGATCAGGTTGATCCGCCCGGGCGCCGCATACCTGATCGCGCTCATCCGAGCTCCCGCAGGCGCTGCGCCACGCTCTCCGGGGTGACGTCGCTGATGAACGCGTCCATCGCGGATTCGGAACCGGCCAGGAACTTCAGCTTGGTCGCGCTTCGCCGCACCGACATCAGCTCCACGTGGAAGTAGCCCTCGCGCTGCTCGTCGGTGTTGGCGTACTGGTGCAGCGCTGAGATGTAAGGCAGCGCAGTCGGATACATCCGGTCGAACCGGCCAAGCACGTCGAGGTAGATCTGCGCGAACCCGTCTAGCTCCGCATCGGTCAGGTCAACGAGGTTGTGCACAAACCGGTTCGGATAGATGTGCACCTCGACCGGCCAGCGTGCGGCGAACGGTACGAACGCGGTGAACTGCCCGGTCTGCACGACGATGCGGCTGCCGTCGGCCACCTCGTTGGCGAGGATGTCGGTGAAGAGGTTGCCGCCCGTGCGGTCGGCATGGGCGCGCGCCTCACGCAGCATCAGCGCCGCGCGCGGCGGCAGATACGGATACCCGTAGATCTGGCCGTGCGGATGCGTCAAAGTCACACCGATCTCCTCGCCACGGTTCTCGAAGCAGAACACGTTCGCGATACCGGGACGTGCCATCAGATCCGCGGTGCGGTGCCGCCACGCATCGACGACGAGGCGCGCATGCGGCACTTCGAGCCCGCTGAACGCGCCGCTGTGGTCGCTGGAGAAACAGATCACCTCGCACCGGCCGTGTCCCTGAGCGGACGGAAACGGCTCGCCAGCCGATGGGCCGTTGACGAACGGGAGAAGAAACGGCGCGCTCGCCGCGCCGGACAGGCTGGGAAACCTGTTCTCGAAGACCGCGACGTCGTAGTCGGGTGCGGGTATCTCACTGGTCAGCCCGGACGGCCCAGGGCACAGCGGGCACGCATCGGCGGGCGGCATGTACGTGCGGTCCTGACGCAGCGCCGCGATGACCACCCACTGTCCGGTCTGGCGATCAAACCGCAACTGCGACTGGGTAATGCCGCGTTCGGGCAACGGGCGCCGGTCGGGCACCGGAGCCGGGGTTCGCCCCGGCAGCGCGAACAACAACAGCTCGCGGCCGTCCGCCAGCGTCCATCGCGTCGGGGGTTGATTCATGGCTGTCGCATCACCGTGGCGACACTCAGGTGTCCAACATGCTCCTCGATGATGCCGCGGTCGGCGATCGCCAGACCGTCGTCGACGATCAGAGTGTCCACCCGGCGCATCGGAGAGAACACGTTCGTCCCGACCTCTCGGTACTTCGTGTGATCGGCCACCACAAACAGCTGCGCTCCGATCCCGATGAGTGTCCGATTCGTCTGCGCCTCGGCGATATTGGGTGTGGTCAGGCCGGCCTGAGGATCGAAGCCGTGCACGCCCAGATAGGTGGCGTCCACGCGGAACGACGCGATCGCGGCGTCGGCGATCGGTCCGACGAGCGCATCCGACGGGGTACGCACGCCACCGGACAGATACACCTGCGGCGCGTCCGCGGCATCCGCGCCGGGATCGGTCAACACCTCGAACACGCTGATGGAGTTCGTCACCACGGTGATCGATGACCGGTGCCGCAGCCGACGGGCGAGTTCGGTGGTGGTCGTGCCTGCACTGATCGCGATGGTCATGCCGTCCTCGACGCTGTCGGCGGCCAGCGCCGCGATCGCCTCCTTCGCGGCGCGCTGCTGACCGGCCTTCTCCGACGACCATGGTTCTTCCCCACGGTTGTGCCGGCTCACTGCACCGCCGTGCACCTTGCGCAGCAGGTTCTGCGCATCAAGGGTGTCGAGGTCGCGGCGGACGGTCATCTCGGACACGTCGAGTTCGGCAGCCAGGTCGCCGACCCGGACGGCGCCCCCCGCGTTCAACGCCCGCAAGATCGCATGGCGGCGTTCAGCGGCGAGCATGAGAACGCACATTATCAAACAAATTGTTTGATTCCTGCCAGAATGTCGGTCACATGCTGTTAGTTTCTGGTTGCTTCTGACCGAACTTGTGCTGACTCCGACGAAGGGGCTGATGGCTGCGACATGAGTGAGACCACTACCATCCTGGCGGCAGAGAACGTTTTGCGCCTCAACCTCGGCTGGCTCGACTATGTGCTCGTCGCGATCTACTTCGTCTTCGTTCTAGGCATCGGCTTCATTGCCCGAAGTCAGATCTCGACCAGCCTGGACTTCTTCCTGTCCGGCCGTCGGCTGCCGGCGTGGGTCACCGGGTTGGCGTTCATATCCGCGAACCTCGGCGCCATCGAGATCATGGGCATGGCTGCGAATGGTGCCGAAGTCGGCATATCGACCATGCACTACTACTGGATCGGCGCCGTGCCCGCGATGCTCTTCCTCGGCGTTGTGATGATGCCGTTCTACTACGGCTCCAAGGTGCGCAGTGTTCCCGAGTTCATGCGCCGCCGCTTCGGCCCCGGCGCGCACCTGGTCAACGCCATCAGCTTTGCGATCGCCCAGGTGCTCATCGCAGGCGTCAACCTGTTCCTACTGGCGACGGTCGTCAACGCGCTGCTCGGCTGGCCGCGGTGGCTTTCGCTGATCGTCGCGGCCGTCGTCGTGCTCAGTTACATCACGCTCGGCGGGTTGTCTGCCGCCATCTACAACGAGGTGCTGCAGTTCTTCGTGATCCTCGCGGCGCTGGTCCCGCTGACGATCTTCGGCCTGATCAGGGTTGGTGGCTGGGAAGGCCTGAAGGGCAAGGTGATTGACACCTTGTCGGACGGCAAGGTGACCGCGTCCACGCATGATCAATTGACCACGTGGCCGGGTCAGGCGCTATCCGGATTCGACAGCCCGGTGTGGTCGGTGATCGGGATCGTGTTCGGCCTTGGCTTCGTGCTGTCGTTCGGATATTGGACGACCAACTTCGTCGAGGTTCAGCGGGCGATGGCCTCCAATTCGATGTCGGCGGCCCGTCGCTCCCCGATCATCGCGACGTTTCCGAAGATGTTCATTCCGTTTGTGATCATCGTGCCCGGAATGATCGCCGCCGCCGCGATCGGTGACATGATCCGTTTGAAATCGACTGGCCAAGGCGACATCACGTACAACGACGCGATGTTGTTGATGATCCGCGACATCCTGCCCAACGGCTTGCTTGGCGTCGCCGTCGCCGGGCTGATGGCCTCCTTCATGGCGGGCATGGCGGCCAACATCTCCGCGTTCAACACGGTGTTCAGCTACGACATCTGGCAGGACTACGTGGTCAAGGACCGCCCCGACAGCTACTACATCGCGGTTGGCCGGATCGCGACGGTGGCCGCGGCGATACTTGCGATCTTCACCGCGCTGATCGCCGCCGGTTACTCCAACCTGATGGACTATCTGCAGACACTGTTCGGGTTCTTCAATGCCCCGCTGTTCGCGACGTTCATCCTCGGCATGTTCTGGAAGCGAATGACCTCGACCGCGGGCTGGGCCGGCCTGGTCTCCGGAACTCTTTCTGCGGTCTTCGTTTTCATCCTCGGTGAGACCGGGGTGCTCGACCTTCCCGGCCAGGGTGTGCCGTTCATTGCGGCATCGGCCGCGTTCGTCGTCGACATCGTCGTCAGTGTTGCGGTCACCATGGTCACCACTCCCAAGCCCGAGGCCGAGTTGGTGGGATTGGTGTACTCGGAGACGCCGAGGGAGGTTTTCCAGGATCCGGACAGCGCCGGAAAGGCTTGGTACTACAGGCCCGTTCCGCTCGCCTCCGTCGCGCTCGCCCTGACCGTCATTCTCAACATCGTCTTCCACTGACCGCTGATAGGAGCACACCGTGGCAAGCAAGCTATCCCATCTGTTCGACATCCGAAACGTCATCGGCGCGCTGATGGCGATCTACGGTGTCGTCCTGACCATCGCCGGCTTCGCGCCTGGACTCCTGCGGGAACGGGAGAAAGGCGCAAGCAACAACCCGGTGGACCTGTACTTCGGCACCGACGCGAACTGGTGGGTCGGGCTCGCGCTGATCGGGGTGGCGGTCGCGTTCTTCGCCTGGGCGTGGCTGCGTCCGGTGCGTGTCGAGGAGACTTCTACTTCTACGGAGTCCGCTTCGCCATAGCCGCCTCGATCTGTTCCTCGTAGGCGCCCTCGTCGCGCCCCAATGCGATGGTGGCCGCCGCCATCGCGACCGCGCTGATCGCGATCAGGACCGTGTCGAGTTGACTGACGTCGAGGTGTTCCCCGAGCACGACCGCGCCGAGCACGACGGCGACGACGGGCTCGAGCACCAGCATCGTCGGCACCGACGTCTGCAGCGATCCGGCATGAAACGCCGACTGCTGCAGAAACGTCGCGAGGACGCCGGTCATCACGAGCAGATACAACACCGGTGTGGTGAGCACCGTGCGCAACCCTTCATGAGTCAGCAGGTGCATCACCAGCTTGGTGAGCACGGCGACGACACCAAACAGCACACCCACCGCGACAGCAAGTAACACCGCCCGCTTCCATCCCGTCGTGCGAGTCGCGACGACGACGCATGCGCACACGGCGGCCGTGCAGATCACCGCGACAAGTGCGGATAACGGCAGCGAAGCCTCGTAGTCCCCAGGACGGGTCTTCGCCAACAGCACGAACACCGCCAGCGCCGCCGTCAGCACCATCGCCCACGCCCATTCAGCGCGGGTGACGCGCCGGTGGGCCAGCCGGGCGCTCAACGGCAACGCGAACAACAGGCCGGACACCAGGATGGGCTGCACCAACAACAGCGAGCCCTTTGCCAGCGCCAGCGCCTGGAAGACGAAGCCTGCGACGGCCGCCGCGGTGCCGCCCCACCACAGCGGACGGCGAAGCAGGGTCAGGAACATCACGGAACTCACGCCGTGCTCTTGCGGGACATCCATGGTGGCGCGCTGGCGCACCACGATGCCGATCGCAAGAAACACCGCGGCGAGCAAGGCCAGCAGCACCGTCAGACCATGGCCTACCAAAGCGTCCAGCTCCTTTCGGGCCACAGCCACCACACCGAACAAGAACAGCACATCCGCTGATGCCACGCCGAGCCCGAACCGGTCTCAACATGGTTTCGACCCTGACCGAGTGGGCATACCCAGCAGATGAATTTGCAGAGGTTGATCCTGCTGGCGGGAGCGGTCGCGTTGATCATAGGCGTGATCGGCCTGCTCGTAGGAGTATCGGTGCCCGGCCCCGACAACGGCAACATCGGATGCGGCAACGGCGTCGCTACGGATCTGTCGGCCGCGCGGGAGGCGAACAACAACAACCCCGCCAACCTGCCGGTACTCAACCAGATCATCCCGCATAGCGATTACGTCGCCCAGTGCCAATCGGCGGTGTCCGGCCGGCGGGCATGGACCATTCCGGTGTCCGTCGTCGGCCTGGTGGTGATCGCGGGCTCATTCTTCGTCGGGGGTCGCGCGGGCAGCGTGCGGACGCCGTAGCGGCTAGCTGGCCTCGCGCCCGGCGACCAGGTGAAGCTGCGGGCGCTGGGGTTCTTCGGTGCCGAGCCGGTCGTTGACCGTCGCGACCACCGAATCGACCCGGTCGACTGCCCTGTCGCACAGGTCGCGGACCTTGTCACCGGCGGCGTCGACGTCGTCGGCGGCGCTGAGCAGGTACGCCCTGACGTTGACGCGTAGCCGTTCGCCTGCGCGGCGCAACCGACGGCGCAGCCGATCATCGATCTCGACGGTGACGTAGGGCAACACCTGAAGCTTCATACCTCGCGCCTCCCGTTCGTGGATGCCTGACCTCACCTTAATGGGCGTCGGCACCGGGGGCGATCGGCCAGTTACCCGCCAGAGCTGCCGGACCCTGCGGCGTCCTTCGCGGCCTTGTCCTGCGCGGCCTGGATCGCGGCCCTGCCCTCGGGGCTGCCCGCCGAGTTCCCGGGGTCCTTGGCGGACGCGACGGTCGCGTTGCAGTTCAGGTAGACCAGCACGGTGTCGGTGACGGGGGCGAAGGCATCGCCCTTGATCCATGGCGCCGACTGCGAATGGGACACGATGCAGTCGTCGTCTGACAAAGTGTCGCCCGCCCGGCTTGCGATGACCGCCTTCTTGCCCGCATCGCTGATGGACTTCGATGCATCGCTGTACGTCTGGCCGGCGTAGTCATCGGCGGCGGCGATACCGGTTCCAAAGAGTGCCATCGACACGGCCGTCGCACCGGCGGCGGTGGTGGCGTAAACGCCGAACTTCCTCACTTGTGACCTCCGTGTGGCTGACCTGTGGGTGTGCTTCGCAGACACTGGGTGTCTGGTGTACAGGAGATTAGAGTCGCCAGCTGGCAGGATGCTGGGAAGAACAGTCGCGCTTCCTGCGAATCACAGCAGGCCTCTTGACGACCCGGCGTAGTTGGACTTCATCGTCTGAGGCGTGCCAAAGCAAATGCCGACAATCCGTGCAGTGTCGTGTGGTTTGCGCATTGACGATGCACTTTTCTGGACGATATAGTTCACTTCTCGACACAGATAGGACTCAACATGAAGTCAGGCCGACTGGCTCGTCGCCTCGCCGCCACCGCGGGCATGGGCGCGATCATCGCCATGGGCGGGCTCACAGCCTGCGGACAGGGCGAAAAGGCACCGGAGACCACGCCGCCCACCACCACGACGACCAGCTCGACGACCTCGGCGCCGTCCGCTCCGCCCGTGGCGCCGACGGAGAAGTCGATCAACCCCACCGGTGGCAACCTGTTCACGCCCCCGGTCAAGGCACCGCCTGCACCGACCGCCATCCCCGGCGACCACTAAGCGCCGAACTGGTCGATCAAGTCCAGATCGCGGCCGCCGTCACCGCACCGCGGTGCCGGCGGTCGCGAACGACGCCACGTGGCCGATGGCCATGTTTAGCGCCGACTGCATGAGCCTCGGGTCACGTCCCGTCTGCGAGAGCAGGTAGCCGCCTTCCACCGCCGCAAGTAACCCCGTCGCAAGGGCTTTCACGTCGACATCGGGGACAAGCGTGCCGCCCTCGCGCATCCGGTCGAGCGCCGCGCCCAGTAGGCCCTGCCATTCGGTGAAATGCTCGGACAGCGAGGCCCTGGCTTTGTCGTCGGTATCGGACAATTCGGCGGCAAGCGACCCGAGTTCGCAACCCCACAGACCGCGCCGCAACGCGCAGCGCTGCACCATCGCGTCGCGCCACTGATAGAGCCCGCGGAACGAATCCACCTTCTCCAGTCGCAGGCGCTGCCACGACAGAATCTCGTCCGCGCGCATCGTGATGACCTCGTACACCAACTCCGATTTGTCGTCGAAGTGTTGGTAGAACTGGGATTTACTCGTCGCGCTGGCCGCAAGCACGTCGTCGATGGTCGTTGCCGCGACGCCCTGCACATGCATCAGCTCGGCGGCGGCAAGGACGATGCGGTTGCGTGTCGCGGCGCCGCGTGATGTCAACTTGGGCCGCGTCGCGTGGCTGGATTGCGGCGGCACGCCCTAACTGTAACTCCGTCCCTAGCCGGTGGTCGCCGCCCGGCGAACATCGGCCTCGGATTGGAACATTTGGTCCGCTACGCCCTGGGGAAGCCGTCTCGGCGATGACTTTCGCCCGTTGCGTGTGTCTACATATCGGACCGATTCGAAGGAGATACCGCGATGGACCTGCCCCCAGTCGTCACACCGCAGGAGTGGGATGCCGCCCGCCAGGAGTTGCTGGTCAAAGAGAAGGAGCTCACCCGCGCCCGCGATGCGCTGGCCGCGCAGCGCCGGAGGATGCCGAGGATGGCCGTCGACAAGGACTACCTGTTCGACGGGCCAAGTGGCCCGGCCACCCTGCGCGATATGTTCGACGGCCGCCGCCAGCTCATCGTGTATCGCTTCTTTTTTCAGCCTGATGTGGACGGCTGGCCCGACCGCGGTTGCCCCGGCTGTTCGATGCTCGCCGATCAGGTCGGCCACCTGGCCCACCTCAACGCCCGCGACACCACGCTGGTGTTCGTGTCACGGGCACCTCAGGACGCCATCGCGCAACTGAAGAAGCGGATGGGTTGGGACGTCCCCTGGTACACCATCACGGATTCGTTCGACGCCGACTTCGGTGTCGACGAGTGGCATGGCACCAACGCCTTCCTGCGGTCGACTGATGAGGCTGGCGACGGCATTTTCCGTACGTACTTCATCGACAACCGCGGCGATGAAGCGATGGGCGGCACGTGGGCCTACCTCGACATCACCGCGCTCGGCCGTCAGGAGGAGTGGGAGGACTCACCCGACGGATACCCGCAGACGCCGCCGTACGCATGGTGGCACCGGCACGACGAGTACCCCGTCGTGGCCGTTGACAGCACTCGGCGAGGAATTCAGGTCGCCCAGAACGGGCGAGTCACCACAACGTAAAGCACCAACACAGCCAGCGGGGCCAGCAACGGCACCCACGGCAGCTGGATCGGAAGCGACGCCGCCGCCAGCCCCGCCGCGGTAAATCCCACGGCGCCAACCACTGTCGGTGCGGTCACCAACGCGGTGTGCCGCAACACCAGATACGCCGCAGCGCACAGCCCGGACGTCGCGGTCAACACCGCTGGCGCGTCGGCGAGCACGATCACGGACGCCGTCAGGAGTACGGCGATGGTGGCGGCCGGTCGAAACACACTGCCCACCAACACCGCAGCCGCCGCCGCAACGGCCGCGATAACACCCGGCCGGTCGGCCTGCGCCGCGGCTGACGCCACCATCACCAGCCCGAACGCTGTCGAGACGCCACGAGTTACTGCTGCAGCCGCGGTGCTCATGTGAACGCCGCTCGCCGCCGCACCGTGCGCCGATGGTCCGGCACCAGTTGCATTGCCTGATCGAGCGTGACATCGCTGCGCCACGGCACCACGTCGACGCCGATCGTGCCCATGTCCCGGTACATGAACGACCTCTGCAGTGACCACATTCGGGCCACCAGTCGGTCGCGCTCCTCCTCGAACGGGGCGCCCTCAAGCACGTCGACGGCGACCACCGTGTGGCCGCGCTTGCGTAGGTCGATCAAGGCCAGCGCGAATTCGGTGTCGAGCAAGGTGGAGAACGCGACGACGATCGCGCCTGGCGGAACCGCCGCCCGCGGCGCCAGCGTGCCAGGCGTGTTCTCAAAACCGTCGCCCGCGGCGAGCACCGCGTCGAGTATCCGATAGAACTGGCGCCGTCCGATGTCCGCGCCAAGCCAGCGCGGGTGGCGGTCTCCGAGCGCGACGACGCCTGCGCGATCACCGCTGCGCAGCG
The DNA here is from genome assembly GCA_032230775.1 of Mycobacterium sp. Classification (GTDB taxonomy): domain Bacteria; phylum Actinomycetota; class Actinomycetes; order Mycobacteriales; family Mycobacteriaceae; genus Mycobacterium. Next base: position 13,592 of record JAVXWV010000812.1, read on the forward strand.
CGCTCTGCACGACCTGTACCGCGCCGCGAACGATGCGATCGGTCGCTTCGGTGGCCGGGCCCGGCGGCTGCGGGTATCCATCGACCAGCACCACGACGTCGGCGGCGCGATCGGTCAGCCGTTCTGTGACGTGAAGGCTGCCGCGCCGCGCACTGACCGGCCAGTTGACCGTGCGCAGTTGGTCGCCAGGAACGTACCGGCGGACATCGGCGTACTCGACGCCAGGCCCGATGTGTCGAGTCAGGTGGGTGCCGAGTCGGTCGAGTAGTTCGGTGCGCGGGATCGCCGTGGACTGCGGGGGCGCCAACGGAAATACGAACACGTCGGCCGCGTCGGCAGTGCCCCTTCCCTGCACGAGCCCGCCGCGCGAAACGACATTCACGCGGGCCACGATCGGATACCGGCCCCACTTGTCGGCGGCGACGACCACCGTCTGGCCCCGTTCCGGGGCAGGCTCGACGGACTCGAGCCGCATGCCGCCGATGGCCTCGATGGTGAGCTCGGTTGCCGCATCACCGGATTCGGTGGTCACCCACACTCTCAGTCGGGTCTCCTCGGACTCGAAACACCGCTGCGACCCGGGTTCGGCGTGCACGTGAACCTTCGGTACCGCGCGCTGCCACCCGATCGACATCAGCACACCGATCAGCGGGGCCGCGAAGGCCACCAGCTGCACGTAGCCGCCGATCAGCGCGACGGCGAGCGCGGCCACCGCGCACGTGACAATGGCCCGGGTCAAAGGCGATGGGCGCCAGCGCAGCTCGACTTCGGTGCAGCGGGTTTCGATCACGTCGTCAGCCCTTGCCGCTGTTCGTTCGAGGCACGGGCAGTCGATGCAACAGTTCCTCCACGACGTCGGACCCGTGTACGCGCCGCACCCACATCTCCGGTCGCAGGCTAATCCGGTGTGACATGGCAGGAACGGCAAGCGATTTGACGTCCTCGGGTATGACGTAATCCCTGCCGAGCAACAACGCCCTTGCGCGT
>JAVXWV010000757.1:0-6663 GCA_032230775.1 Mycobacterium sp.
CCACCGGTGGTAGTCGGCGGCGCCGCCGATCGGGTCGACGCGGATCACTTCGGCACCCAGCTGAGCCAACGTCATCCCGGCCAACGGCACCGCGACGAAGCTGGATATCTCGACGATCCGCACCCCGCCCAGCGGCCGAGCTGCATCCGGTGCAACGCTCATGCGATTCGTGCGGCGTGGAAACCCTTGGCTCTAGCCGGGGAAGAATCGCCGCATCTCCTTTCGGTGCTTGTCGGTGGTGCTGACTACGTTTCTATCGTGTCGCGTTATCGTCTGCTTCCCACCACTAAGCAGGAGGTGGTGCTGGTCGAGCATTGTCGCCATGCCCGGTATCTGTGGAATCTGGCGGTCGAGCAGCAACGGCATTGGCAGCCGGGTCGCCGCGCGCCCGGTTACGACGAGCAGTGTGCTCAGTTGACTGCGGCCCGTGCCGAATACGATTGGCTGGCGGCCGGGTCGCAAACCGTGCAGCAGCAGGCATTGCGGGACTTCGCCCAGGCGATGCGCAACTTTTTCGGCGGAACGCATCGCCGACCCACGTGGCGTAAAGCCGGTGTGCATGAGGGATTCCGGCAGGTCGCGGTCAAACCGCACCACGTCGAGATTCTGAACCGCCGGTTCGGTCGGGTGTGGGTGCCCAAGGTCGGTTGGGTGAGCTTCCGCCTCTCGCGCCCGGTTCCCGATGGTGTGAAGTCCTACCGGGTCACCCGCGATCGGTCCTTCCGCTGGCATGTCGCGTTCGCCCACATCCCCGATCCCATCACTGGACCGGGTGAGGGCAGCGTGGTGGGCGTCGACCGCGGGGTCGCGGTTTCGGCGGCATTGTCGACTGGTGAACTGCTGCACGCCCCGCGCTTGAGCCACGGTGAGTCCAAGCAATTGACGGTGCTGCAGCAGCGGCTCGCTCGCGCCGAGCGCGGCTCCCACCGTCGAGCCCGAACGAAGCTGGCGATCGCAAAGCTCAAAGCGCGTGAGACCGACCGGCGCAAGGACTGGATCGAAAAGGCCACCACTGACATCGCGCGGCGCTTCGACACCATCCGCACCGAAGCCCTCGACGTGCGCGCGATGACCCGCAGTGCGCGCGGCACCATCGAGCAGCCCGGCGAGCGGGTCGCACAAAAACGCGGCCTCAACCGTGGCATACGCCGAAGCGGATGGGTTCTGCTCGCCACGCGTTTGCAACACAAGGCTTGCGGTCGCGTCGAACAGGTCCCGGCCGCATACACGTCGCAACAATGCTCCGGGTGCGGACACGTCGCTCCCGAGAACCGTAAGAGCCAAGCGGTTTTCGAGTGCGAAGCCTGCAACGCGGGACCGTGCAACGCCGACGTGAACGCTGCACGGAACATCGCCGCCGGACGGGCGGTGACAGCACGGGGAGACCTCGGCGCTAGCCGGTCTGCGAACCGTGAACCTCAACTCAGCTCTCCTGCCGCATAAGTAGTAGTAGTGGATGGGTTGGAATCCCCGGGCTTCAGCCAGGGGAGGACGTCAAGCGCTCAAGCTATCAAGCGCAGCCGCCCGCACCGGCGAGTTTGATCGCTGCGGCTTCGATGGTGTCCTCCGACAGCAGCACCTCGAGTGCGGCATCGCCCAGCGGGATGAAGCTGTCCTTGCTGGCAACTCTGTCGACGGCGCCGGTGTAGCCGTGCTCGAGCAGCTCAGCGAGGACGCCTTCGCCAACGCCTCCGGTGGCGCGGGTCTCGTCGACGATCAACACGCGTCCGGTGGCACTGGCCTCGCGAACCATGTCGTTCACCGGCAGCGGCGCCAGCCACCTCAGGTCCACGACCCGCGCGCGGATTCCGAGCGTTTCGAGCCGGCGCGCCACACGCAGGCTCATCCGCAACCCGTTGCCGAACGTCAGGATCGTCAGATCCGTGCCCTCGCCGTACGTGCACGCCCGGCCGATCGGGATTCCAGCGCTCGGGTAGACCGCGAGCCAGCCATCGTCGCCATCGTCGTGCAGATCGCGTGTGTGGTACAGCGCAATCGGTTCGAGGAAGAGGCACACGACGCCCGCCTCCCTGGCCGCCGCGGCGCAGGTATGCAACATCGCGGCGGCGTCGTCCGGACGCGCAGGCGACGCGATCACGACGCCCGGGATGTCACGCATCGCGGCTATTGAATTGTCGTTGTGGAAGTGCCCGCCGAAGCCCTTCTGGTAGCCGTAGCCGGCCACCCGGACCACCATCGGGTTGCGGTACTGCCGGTTGGAGAAGAACTGCAGCGTGGCGCCTTCCCCGCGAATCTGGTCCGCGGCGTTGTGAAAATACGCGAGGTACTGGATTTCCGGTATTGGCAGGAGCCCCGACACCCCGGCTCCGAGCGCAAGGCCGAGGATCGACTGTTCGTCGAGCAGGGTGTCGAATACCCGCGCCGAACTGGTCTTGGCAAGCAGACCGCGGGTGACGCCGTACACACCTCCCTTGCGGGCGACGTCTTCACCGAAGATGATCGCTTCTGGGTAGCGGTCCAGGATGTCTTGCAGCGCACGGTTGATCGCGAGAGCGACGGTGAGGGGCGCATCGGGCTCGCCAGACCTGACCGATGCCGCGAGCGAGCCGGGAAATGCGGCAATCGCATCATCGAGGCTGAGCGCAAGCGGCTCCATCACCGCTGGCGCATTGTCGAGCTGTGCGGCTTCCGCCACCTCCTCGGCAAGCTCAATGACGTTGGTGCGCTTCGCCTCGTAGCGGTCAATCACCTCCGACGGGGTCAATAGGCCCTCGGTTATCAACAGTTTCGCAGTGCAAAGCACCGGATCGCGATCGAAATCCGCGTTGATCTCCTCCGAACGGCGATATGACGGTTCGTAGTCGGAACCCGCATGTCCCATCAACCGGACCGTACGCAGATGCAGAAACGCTGGGCGTCGATAGGTGCGCACGAAGCTCGACGCTGCGGCCGCTGCATCGAACGTCGCGGGCAGATCGGAACCGTTTGCGTCGAAATACGCTAGGCCGTCGCGGTTTCCGTAAGTCCGCTCGATCCAACCCCGAGGCGTCTTGACGCTGATTCCGATCCCGTTGTCCTCGCAGACGAGCAACAGCGGCATCGGCAACCCCTGATAGGCGGAGTGCATCGCTGTGTTGATCGCTCCGACTGCGGTGGAGTGGTTCACCGAAGCATCGCCGAAGCTGCACACCGCAATGGCGTCATCCGGCCATGGGCCGGCCACTCCGAGTTTCTTTGCGCGCGCGATGGAGAACGCGACGCCGACGGCCCGCGGCAGGTGAGACGCGATCGTCGAGGTCTGCGGAATGATGTGCAGGTCGCGACGGCCGAAAACCTTGTGGCGTCCGCCGGAGATGGGGTCGTCCGTGGCCGCCACCAAGCCGAGCAGCACATCGCGAATCGGGTCGCGACCGTCCACCAGGGCGGCGCGTGCGAGGAAGAAGCCACCGGATCGATAGTGAAGAAGGGCCGGATCGGTGGGTCGCAGGGCTGCGGCGACGGCGGCATTGCCCTCGTGGCCTGAGGATCCGATGGTGTAGTAGCCCTTGCCCTGCGACCTCAGCCAGCGCGCGGCAAGGTCGAGGTGACGACTAGTGAGCACAACATCGAACAGCGCCAAACACACCTGCGCTGTCAACGATGAATCGTCACGTACCGGTTGGTCGCCGGTGCGTTGGCGCGGGGATGCGCTCATCGCGGAGACCGTAGTGATGAAATGCTCGTCGATCGGCTCGGCCAACCGGGCTCCTTGGCTAGGGACTTATTGTCGGACGTACCAACACGTTTCGGACGAATTCGACGATCTGTGCGGCACCGGCACCGTCGGGATCCTGGTCAGGATCGTAGATCGCAAGGCTGCCGCCCACACACGAACCCGGTCCGGTGAACAGCGCCATGACGAGGTCGGTGAGCTGATCCCACGTCAGGCCGCCGGGTTCGTCGTCGACGTCGGGCAGCCCCTGTGCCCGGAACTCGGCCGGATCGAGCACGTCGAGGTCGATGTGCAGCCACCACCGATTGACCTGAGCCGCCAGCTGCTCGATGGCGCGGCGCCCCGTGCCCGCTGGGTTGTCGGCGACTTCGGCGAGTGGGGCCATCCACACCCCGGAATCGGCGAGCGTGCCGACGTTGAACTGCTGGCGCCACGCGTCGTCACGCGGGCCCAGGATCACCAGCTGTTCGGGCCCCAGCGCGGGCAGGCGCTCACCGAGTTCGCCGGTCAGCAGCCTGCCGGTCAGCCCGAGCAGGAGCCCGATCTCGGTGTTGGCGGCCTCGCCGTCCTCGGACACGTCCAGCGGCATGGTGTCCTCGTGACCGTCGATGAACACCAATCCGACGTCGCCGACGTGATCGCGCAGGCCGGTGACGATGCCAAGCAGCATCGAGCAGTCGCCGCCGTAGACGAACGGGAAGCGGCCTGCGCCGACCGCCGACCCCACCTTGCGGTTCAGAGCCTCGGTCATGGCCAACAGCGCTGGTTCGTTGATCAAGCTGGTCGACGGGCCGCGGGTCGGGTCCGAATCGGGCAGCGCGAGGTCGTCGTCGTCGATGACGTGGTGATGGTCGAAGGCATCGCGCAGGCCTGCGTCGCGCAGTGCACCCGCCGCACGCGCTTGATGTCCGGCGCGCCCATAGCCGTCGAACGGTACCCCGATCATTTCGATGTCGGCCACACGCTCACCCCTCGAAGACCTGGGCGCTGTCACCGGAGCCGGTCAACACCACCCCGCGGTCACCGTCGATGATCACACCCCGAACATAGGTCGAATAGGGCGTCGCGCCGTCGTAAATCTCGTTCTTGACCTCTTCGGCCAGGATCGATCGCCCGCCCTCGGTCCCCTGATAGCGGTAGCGGGTCTCCGCCTCGCCCTGACCGAGGTCTTCGGACACCACTTCCAGCTCGACACCGTCGGGTTTGGCGATGCCCAGCGCCGCCAGCACCGCATCCGGTCCGCAGCCGCGCAGTTCGGCCGCACGCCGCCGGACAGCGAGCCGTCGATGAGCCGTCGCACCCCGCCCGCGATCGCGCTATTGATCACGCCTTTATGACAACGCGGTGGTGGCGTCCCGCGGTCCTTCATGGCGCGCAACGAAGCCGTCGCTTCGGGAGCGAGTTCGACCCGAATCAAACGAGTTCGATGCAGTCGGCGATGGAGTCCAGCACCCGGCCGGGCCGGAACGGATACTTCTCGATGTCCGCGACCGTCGTCGATCCGGTGAGCACCAGGATGGTGTCCAACCCCGCCTCGATGCCGGCGACGATGTCGGTGTCCATTCGGTCGCCGATCATCATGGTGCTCTCCGAATGCGCCTCGATGCGGTTCAGTGCGCTGCGGAACATCATCGGGTTCGGCTTGCCGACGAAGTACGGTTCGCGGCCGGTGGCCTTGGTGATCATCGCCGCTACCGACCCGGTGGCAGGCATCGGACCCTCGGCGGACGGGCCCGTGACGTCGGGGTTGGTCGCAATGAATCGCGCGCCGCCCAGGATCAAGCGGATCGCTTTGGTGATCGCGGTGAACGAATATGTTCTGGTCTCGCCGAGGACGACGAAGTCGGGGTCGACGTCGGTGAGCGTGTAGCCGAGTTCGTGCAGCGGGGTGGTCAGCCCGGCCTCGCCGATGACGTACGCCGACCCGCCGGGCAGCTGATCGTCGAGGAAAGCAGCGGTGGCCAGAGCGGAGGTCCAGATCGAGCCCTCCGGCACTGTCAGTCCCGAACGCTTCAGCCGGGCGGACAGGTCACGCGGAGTGAAGATCGAGTTGTTCGTCAATACGAGGAACGGTCGCTCCAGGTCAACTAGCCGTTGTAGGAACTCCGCTGCACCTGGCAACGCATGTTCTTCGCGGACCAGGACGCCGTCCATGTCGGTGAGCCAGCACTGCCGTGTCGTATGCACGTATCCCAGTCTCTCAAGCCGACGCCGCCTGCGTCAGCGGGTGGACGCAACCCGTCCCAGTCGCCAGGCGCCTTCTCCGAGCAGTTCTAGGTGGTGTTCGTGGTGCTGTTCGACCGAGGTGTGATGGCCGACGCTGACCACGATGGCGTCTGGCAATTCGCCGTGCAGGAGTTCGTACAGCGCGAACTCCAGACCCTCATCCAGCGCCGAGGTGGCTTCATCGAGGAACACCGCCGCAGGTCGGGTCAGCAGCACCCGGGCGAACGCGATGCGCTGCTGCTCCCCCGGTGAGAGCACCTTCGCCCAGTCCTGCTCCTCGTCGAGCCGGTCACGCAAGTGGGACAAAGAAACTCGGGCGAGCACATCGCGCAGCCGATCGTCGGCGATATCGTTTGACCTGGCGGGGTAGGACACCACCGTGCGCAGATCACCGAGCGGCAGGTACGGCAGTTGAGACACGAACATCGTCGCGTGATCATCTGCAGGCCGAGACCAGAGACCGGTCGCGGCCGGCCACAGTTCGGCGAGGCTGCGCAACAGCGTGGTCTTGCCGCTCCCCGACGAGCCGGTGATGACCATGGACTCGCCACGCTCCAGTCGCAGATCGAGCCGATCGATCAGGCGGTCGCCGGCGGGTGTGCGCACTTCGACGCCGTCCAGTTCAACGGAGCCGTCGAGGCTCGGTTCGGTTGTCAGCACCGGCAATTCGCGGGCGTGTTCGTTGGCCTCCACTAGCCCGTGCAGTCGGATGATTGCGGCGTTGTAGCTCGCGAACTGGCTGTATGCGTTGCGGAAGAACGACA
>JAVXWV010000034.1:0-5343 GCA_032230775.1 Mycobacterium sp.
ATGGCCTTGCCGGGATCGGCGGCCAGCGACCCGCTCTCGATGAGCAACCGGGCCCGGCTGTGCAACTGGTTGTCGATGTCGTCATAGAGCGCCCGCGACACAACCGCATAGACCGCGACGGCCATCAGCACCACGACCATGGCCACCATCGACATGGCGAGCAGCATCACGCGCCAACGCAGCGACAATGAGCTAGCTGTGGCAAGAGACGACCGCGACTGTCCCCGCGGCCCGAACCCGAACTTCTGGGCTGACATCAGGGTGGTGTCTCACGCAACACATAACCCACCCCACGGACGGTGTGGATCAGTCGCGGCTCTCCTTCGGCTTCGGTCTTGCGGCGCAGGTAACCCACATAGACCTCGAGCGCGTTGCCCGACGTCGGGAAGTCGAACCCCCAGACCTCTTCGAGGATGCGGCTGCGGGTGAGCACTCGCCGCGGGTTGGCGATCAGCATCTCCAGCAGCGAGAACTCGGTGCGGGTCAGGCTGATCCTGCGCTCGCCACGGGTGACTTCGCGGGTCACCGGATCCAGGGACAGATCGGAGAATCTCAGCGCAAGCGATTCGGCGCCGTCGTCAGGCGAGGTGCGGCGCCGCAGCAGCGCCCGCATCCGTGCCAGCAGTTCCTCCAGCGCGAACGGCTTGGGCAGGTAGTCATCGGCGCCGGCGTCCAGCCCCGCGACGCGCTCGGACACCGAGTCGCGGGCGGTGAGAACCAGGATGGGCAGGTCGTCTCCGGTGCTGCGGAGAAAGCGGCACACTTCGAGCCCGTCCAGCCTTGGCATCATCACGTCGAGCACCAGGGCGTCGGGCCGGTCGTTGGCGATCAGGTCGAGGGCTTCGCGGCCGTCCTGCGCCAGCTCTACCGAATATCCGTTGAAGGAGAGCGACCGGCGCAGAGATTCGCGCACCGCGCGGTCGTCGTCAACGACAAGAATGCGCACAGCCACAGTGTCTATCCACCACCTGAGACTGACCTGAGAGGCTCGCCGGAGTCGCCGCGACGGGGCGGCCGCTCTTAGCGGCGGTCGAGATCAATAAGGCCGAGGCGGGCGGCCTTGAGAAGGCGCCGCGGCACCTTGTGCTGCTGACCGGCGACGGTCACACCCACGAGTTCGGGGCGCTTGGCTTTCCACTGCGCGCGCCGGCTACGGGTGTTCGAACGCGACATCCTGCGCTTGGGCACAGCCATGATGGAACTTCTCCTCTTCGGGGGTGCTGCCGCACGAGGTGTCCTGCGGCGACAATTGCCCTTCAGGATAGCCGGTGGCCTGCATAGGCTCCAAAACAAGCAAGCGCCTTGACGTGAAACCGGAGGTACCGGCTAACCTACCGGTTGGTTGGGTCGATGACGACGACGGGAGAGCGTGTGCCATCTGCAGTGCGCATCGGCAACTGCTCGGGCTTCTACGGCGACCGGCTGACGGCGATGCGCGAGATGCTGACCGGCGGGGACCTGGACTATCTGACCGGCGACTACCTCGCCGAGCTGACCATGCTGATCCTGGCCCGCGACCGCGCCAAGTCGCCCGACCGCGGCTATGCCAAGACCTTCTTGACCCAGCTCGAGGACTGCTTGGGCACGGCGCTCGATCGCGGTGTGCGGATCGTCGCCAACGCGGGCGGGCTGAACCCCGCCGGGCTGGCAATCGCGGTGCGGGAGCTGGCAGAGCGGCTCGACCTGTCGGTCAACGTCGCCCACGTGGAGGGCGACGACCTGGTCGAACGGGCCGAGGAGCTTGGATTCGGCGCGCCGTTGGCGGCCAACGCCTACCTCGGGGCGTGGGGTATCGCAGACTGCCTGCGCAATGGCGCCGACGTGGTGGTGACGGGCCGGGTGACCGATGCTTCGGTGATCGTCGGACCCGCCGCGGCCCACTTCGGCTGGGCACGCACCGACTACGACGCACTGGCGGGCGCCGTTGCGGCGGGCCACGTCATCGAATGCGGCGCTCAGGCCACCGGCGGGAACTACGCGTTCTTCACCGAGATCGCCGATCTCACTCACCCGGGCTTCCCGCTCGCCGAGATTCACGCCGACGGGTCTTCGGTGATCACCAAACATCCCGGCACTTCAGGTGCGGTCACCGTCGGCACAGTCACAGCCCAGCTGCTGTACGAAATCAGCGGTGCCCGCTATGCGAACCCTGATGTGACGCTGCGCGTCGACACCGTCGAGTTGTCAGACGCCGGTCCCGACCGCGTGCAGATCAGCGGCGTCAAGGGCGAGCCGCCACCGCCGACCTTGAAGGTGTCGCTGAACAGCGTCGGCGGCTTCCGCAACGAAATGGCATTGGTGTTGACGGGCCTGGATATCGAGGAAAAGGCCGAATTGGTGCGCAGGCAACTCGAGACCAGCCTCAAGGTCAAGCCTGCCGAGATGGTGTGGACGCTGGCACGCACCGACCACGCCGACGCCAATACGGAGGAAGCCGCCAGCGCGCTACTTCGCTGCGTCGTCAGGGATCGCGACCCCGAAACTGTCGGTCGTCAATTCTCTTCGGCGGCAGTGGAACTCGCACTCGCGAGCTATCCGGGTTTCCACGCCACCAGCCCGCCCGGCCAAGGCCAGGTGTACGGCGTGTTCACGCCCGGCTACGTCGACGCCGCCGCCGTGCCGCACGTCGCGGTGCATGTCGACGGCAGGCGTACGGAAATAGCTCCCGCCGCCGAGACGCTGGAGTTGGCTCCCGTCCCACCGTTCGCACTCCCCGAGCCGCTGCCGTTCGGCGAGACCCGGCGCGTCCCGCTCGGCGTGATCGCAGGCGCACGCAGCGGCGACAAAGGCGGCTCCGCCAACGTCGGCGTGTGGGTGCGCAGCGGGGCACATTGGCGCTGGCTCGCGCATGCCCTGACGGTGGACAAGCTGCGCGAATTGCTACCCGAGACAGCCGATCTGCCCGTCACTCGACATGTGTTGCCCAACCTGCGGGCGGTCAACTTCGTCATCGACGGCATCCTCGGGCAGGGCGTTGCGTATCAGGCGCGGTTCGACCCACAGGCGAAGGGGCTGGGCGAATGGCTGCGCAGCCGCATCATCGACATCCCTGTCGAGTTCTGCACTGACATACCGGAGGAGTTCCTGTGAACATCTGGCACACACCGGAGCGCGAACAACTGCGAAAGACGGTGCGCACGTTCGCCGAACGTGAAGTCCTGCCGAACGTCGACGAGTGGGAGCGCATCTGCGACCTGCCACGCGAGCTTCACCGAAAGGCCGGTCAAGCCGGTCTGCTCGGCGCAGGCCTGCCCGAGGCAGTCGGCGGTGGCGGCGGCGACGGCGCCGACGCGGTGATCATCTGCGAGGAAATGCATTACGCAGGCACGCCCGGCGGAGTTTGGGCCTCGCTGTTCACCTGCGGAATCGCGGTGCCGCATATGATCGCCTCGGGCGATCAGCGGTTGATCGAAACGTACGTGCGGCCCACCCTGCAAGGCGAGTTGATCGGCAGCCTGGCCATCACCGAACCCGGCGGCGGCTCCGACGTCGGGCACCTCACCACGCGCGCCGTTCGTGACCCCTCTGGAAATGGGGACTACATCATCAACGGCGCCAAGACCTACATCACGTCAGGAGTCCGCGCCGACTACGTCGTGACCGCGTCACGCACCGGTGGCCCTGGGGCCGCGGGCGTTTCGTTGATCGTGGTCGACAAGGGCACACCGGGCTTCGAGGTCAGCCGCAAGCTCGACAAGATGGGCTGGCGTTCATCGGATACCGCCGAGCTGTCGTACACCGACGTGCGGGTGCCCGCGGCCAACCTGATCGGAAGCGAGAACTCCGGCTTCGCCCAGATCGCGGCCGCGTTCGTCTCCGAACGCGTCGGCATGGCCGCTCAGGCCTACGCCAGCGCGCAACGCTGCCTCGACCTGACGGTCGATTGGTGCCGCAACCGCGAAACCTTTGGCAGGCCACTGATTTCGCGTCAACAGGTCCAGAACACGCTCGCGGAGATGGCTCGCCGCATTGACGTCGCTCGGGTGTACACGCACAACCTCGTCGAGCGGCAGCTCGCGGGCGAGACCAATTTGATCACCGAGGTGTGCTTCGCCAAGAACACTGCGGTCGAGGCCGGCGAATGGGTCGCGAACCAGGCGGTGCAACTTTTCGGCGGAATGGGCTACATGACCGAATCAGAGGTCGAGCGCCAGTACCGCGATATGCGGATCATCGGCATCGGGGGCGGAACCACCGAGATCCTCACCTCGCTGGCCGCAAAGACGTTGGGATTTCAGTCGTGACGGCACTGCGCTCGACGCTCGATGCTGCGTCGCCGGCCTACGGCGAGGCGGCCTCGACGATGACGGCGAAACTGGCCGAGCTGGAGGCCGAGCATGCCAAGGCGCTCGCAGGCGGTGGCCCAAAATACGTCGAACGCCACCACGACCGCGGCAAGTTGACCGCCCGCGAGCGCATCGAACTGCTGCTCGACCCCGATGCGCCGTTCCTGGAACTGAGCCCGCTTGCCGCCTGGGGCAGCGACTTCCAGGTCGGCGCCAGCGTCGTAGTCGGCATCGGAGCCGTCAGCGGGGTCGAATGCATGCTGGTCGCCAACGATCCGACGGTCAAGGGCGGCACCAGCAACCCGTGGACACTGAAGAAGGTTCTGCGGGCCAACCAGGTCGCCTTGCAGAACAGGCTGCCGGTGATCTCTCTGGTCGAATCCGGGGGCGCCGATCTGCCCACGCAGAAGGAGATCTTCATCCCTGGCGGCCAGATGTTCCGGGACCTGACCCGGCTGTCGGCCGCGGGCATCCCGACCATTGCGCTGGTGTTCGGAAACTCCACCGCCGGCGGTGCCTACATTCCGGGCATGTCCGACCACGTGGTGATGATCAAGGAGCGCTCGAAGGTGTTCCTGGCCGGACCGCCGCTGGTGAAGATGGCCACCGGCGAGGAGTCTGACGACGAATCCCTTGGCGGCGCCGAAATGCACGCCCGCACTTCGGGTTTGGCGGACTACTTTGCCGTCGACGAACTCGACGCGATCCGCATCGGTCGCCGCGTCGTCGCCCGACTGAACTGGCGCAAGCTGGGACCGGCTCCCGCCCCGGTCGTCGACCCGTTGTTCGACGCCGAGGAGCTGCTCGGCATCGTGCCGTCCGACCTGCGGGTGCCGTTCGACCCGCGGGACGTGATCGCGCGCATCGTCGACGGCTCGGAGTTCGACGAGTTCAAGGCGCTCTACGGCTCGTCGCTGGTGACCGGCTGGGCGACGCTGTACGGCTATCCGATCGGCATCCTCGCCAACCACCGTGGCGTGTTGTTCAGCGAGGAAGCGCAGAAGGCCACCCAGTTCATTCAGCTCGCCAACCGTTTCGATACACCACTCTTGTTCCT
>JAVXWV010000094.1:0-5107 GCA_032230775.1 Mycobacterium sp.
CCGGTGTCGGGCACCATCGTCAAGAAGAAGGAACGCGGCTTCCACTACTACGCGCGGGAGCCGCTAAAGCCCGAGGTGACGTTCGCCGACTTCACCGTCACCTCCACCGAGCAGACGGTTGAGTCACCGGTGTCCAGTGCGCGTGACGAACGCGACAGGCTGGCGCTGTGGGGCCGCATCCTGCCGATCACGTTCACCGCGATCGGATTGGTTTCGCTGATCGGCGGTGCACTGCTGGGCTCGTTCAGCCTGCGCGCCGAATCGGCGCTGATCGATCCGGGTCTCGACGAGGCCGATCACCGGTTCTTCGGCTCGCGCGGCCCCGAAAGCGATCGGGTGCCAGGGGCCGAGGCGCAGACCGAGAAGCTGCCCACGTCCCGACCATCGGACCTGCCCCCGGACAGACCCGTCTGACCACTCCGTTCGCCGTAGCCAAACCGGCGCGATCGTTCGTAGTGCCGGTGTATGCGCTTGTGCTTGCGCTCGTGGTGACGGCGCCGCTGCTGTCGTCGGGCTATCTGATGCTCCGAGACGCGGTGTCGACGCCGCGCTCGTACCTCTCCGATGCGGCACTGGGACTCTCGGAGGCGGCGCCGCGTGCGGTGCCACAGGACTTCTTCGTCGCGCTCACATCTGGGCTCATCGACGGCGGTGTCGTGGTCAAGGCGCTACTGGTGATCGGGCTGTTCCTGGCGGGCTGGGGTGCGGCGCGGCTGGCGGCGGCGGTGTTGCCCGACGCCGGCATCGCCGGTCAACTCGTGGCGGCGACGATCGCCATCTGGAATCCATACATCGCCGAGCGACTCTTGCAGGGGCATTGGAGCCTGGTGGTGGGGTACGCATGCCTGCCCTGGATCGCTACGACGATGCTGCGGCTGCGCACGTCGAGTGCGTCGACGTGGGCGGGTGTGTTCGCGCTGGCGTTCTGGACCGAACTGGCAGGGCTGACCCCTACGGGGCTGATGATGGCGGCGACGGTCGCGGTGACGTGCGCCTTCGCGCCGGGTAGCGGCCGGCCGCGGTGGTGGTGCGTGACAGTCGGGCTGATCGCCGCGGTGCTGGTGGCGCTGCCATGGCTTACCGCGGCGGCGGTGGCCGATTCGCTGTCGTCAACCCAAGCAGAGGGAGCGAGCGCATTCGCGGCACGCGCAGAACCCGGCCTCGGGACGTTGGCCAGCCTTGCCAGCCTCGGCGGCATTTGGAATGGCGATGCGGTACCAGCCTCGCGCACAACACTTTTCGCAGTAGTAGCGGCAGTGGTGCTACTCGCCGTGGTTGCGGTGGGGCTGCCAACGGTGGTGCGCCGCCCTGTCGCGGTGCCGCTGCTGATACTCGCGGCGGTGGCGGTGGTGGTGCCCGCTGTGATGGCGACGGGGCCAGGGATGGCGGCCGTCGAGGCGACGATCCGGACACTTCCCGGCCTGGGTGTGATCCGCGACGCGCAGAAGTGGGTTTCTCTTGCTGTGCCTGCCTATTCGCTGGCAGGTGCCGCCGCCGTCATCACGCTGCGTCACCGGATTCCCGCCGCGGCAACAGCACTCATCTGCTGCGCGGCGATTGTCGCCACGTTGCCCGATCTGGCCCTGGGAGTCGGTGGCAAGTTGGCGGCCGTGGACTATCCGCCGGCGTGGACGGCCGTCTCCGCACTGATCAACGACGACCCGCGACCGGTCGCGGTGCTGCCCGCCGACAGCATGCGCCGCTTCGCCTGGTCCGGTGACGCCCCGGTGCTCGACCCGCTGCCCCGCTGGGTGCGCGCCGACGTGCTGACAACCGGCGACCTCACGATCGCGAGCCGCACGGTACGCGGCGAGGGTGATCATGCCCGCGACGTGCAGCGGTTGCTGCTGACCGGTGCCGACCGCGACAAGCTGGCGGCCGCGGGCGTCGGCTGGGTCGTCGTCGAATCCCAATGGCCCACACGGTATTCCCCGCCTGCGCTACCGCTGCCGGTGGTTTACCACGACAAGGACCTGACCCTGTACCGGGTTGGCGGCGACCGTCCGGCCGCGGCTGGCCGCGGCATCGTGCTTGCGGCGCACTGGCTGTGGCTCGGGCTGCTCCTGATCAGTGGCGTGCTTGCATTGGGTCTGGGACTGCGACGGGCTAGACCACGCCGCTGACCATGCGTCCCGCATGCACGGACTCCAGCACCATGCGCATCGCGGCGGCGCTTTGCGGCCAAGAGAATTCACCGCTGCGGACGGCGGCCTTGGCGCCGAGCTGTTCGCGCAGCACCTCATCGGTCAGCAGCCGTTCGAGCTCGTCGACCAGTTCGGCGTGGTCGTCGACCAGCAGCCCGGTCACCCCGTCGACGATCGAATCCATCAGGCCGCCGGAGGATCGATACCCGATCGTCGGAACCGCGTGCTGCGCCGCCTCGGTAACCGCCAGTCCCCAGCCCTCTTTGCGTGACGGCAGGACATGCACCCAACACTGTTGCAGCACATGGTGTTTGGCCGTGTCGTCTACATGGCCGTGGAGCGTCACGGCATCGGAGATACCCAGTAGCGCGGCGTGGTCGACGAGGCGCTGTTCCCACCAGCCGCCGCCGAGGATGTCCAGATGCACATCCGGAATCCGCGGTCGCAGCTCGGCGATGGCATCCAGCGCATCCTCGATCTGCTTGTGCGGCACCAGCCTTGACAGCACCGCGACCCTTGGCGTGGCCGACCTCTGCGCCGTCAATGTGGGTATCGGCGCTTGGTCGAGGCCGTTGCGCACCACGGCGATGTGGTTGGGATTCACCCCGAGACCGGTCAAATCTCTTGCCGACGGCAGTGACACGGTGACGTACTGGTTGCGGCGGTGCACCCGCGGCGACAACCTCGACTCGACGAACCAGCCGATCCTGCCAAGCACAGGACCGGCCACCGGCCACTGCTCACGGTGGCAATGGTGCACGAGCACCGCCACCCTTCGGCCGAACGCGAGGCGGGCCATGAACGGCAACCCGTTCTGGGTGTCGACGACGACATCAGGGCGCGCCCGTCGCAGCGGACCGAGACCGATCCGCGCCGCGACCATCGCCAGCCCCGCCCACACATACACGGAGTAGCGGCCGCCCGCGCGAGTGATCTGCACGCCGTCGACGACTTCGCGCCGCGCTGCGCCCGGATACCGGGCGGTCCGCAATGTGACCCGCACACCCGACTCGGCCAGGAGGGCGCCGATGCGCTGGAGGTAGGTCTCGCTGCCGCCGCCCTGCGGGTGGCCGATGTCTCGCCAGCACAGCAGCAAGACGCAGCGAATCGTTCGGTCAGACATCCGGAACAGACTAACCGCTGGCTATGGTCGCACCGTGACCGATGCTCCTCGCGCAAGCGCTCGTCGGAAGGCCGTCACGCACCTGCTCGCCCGACGAGCGACGCTGGGCCGGGCGCTGCGGCTACTCGGCCAGTTCCGCTACGAGCAACGCGACCCTGCCCGGTTCTATAGCGCACTCGCAGGGGACACCGCCGCGATGGTCACCGACCTGTGGCGAGACATCAACGACACCGCACCGGCAGGCCTGACCATCCTCGACGTGGGAGGTGGCCCCGGTTATTTCGCGGCCGCCTTCGCCGACGCCGGTCTGCGGTACATCGGCGTCGAGCCGGACCCCCGAGAAATTCATCAGATGCACGCCGGGCCCGCCGCGACGGACGGGCACACCAGCTACGTGCGGGCGTCCGGCATGGCGTTGCCGTTCGCCGACGCCAGCGTCGACATCTGCCTGTCGTCCAACGTGGCCGAGCACGTACCGAAACCGTGGCTATTGGGCCGGGAGATGCTTCGGATCACCAAACCCGGCGGCCTGGCGGTGCTGTCGTACACGGTGTGGCTCGGCCCGTTCGGCGGCCACGAGATGGGGCTGTCCCACTACCTCGGCGGGACCCGCGCCGCCGAGCGGTACACCCGCAAGCACGGCCATCGGCCAAAGAACGACTACGGATCGTCGTTGTTCGCGGTGTCGGTGTCCGACGGGCTGGACTGGGCAGCGAGCAGCGGGGCGCTCGTCGCGGCATTTCCTCGCTACCACCCGCGATGGGCATGGTGGATGACGGGCGTGCCAGTGCTCAGGGAGCTCACGGTGAGCAATCTGGTGCTGGTCCTGCGGCCGACGTGAGCGCCCGAACTGGAACAGGTTCTCGTTTCTTAGTTTGGTAGGTAGTGTGACGCTCATGACACAGAGCACTGCCACGAAGACGCATTCCGTCAGGACAGAGTGGGACAAGCTGTTCATTGGCGGCAAGTGGATCGAGCCGTCATCGGCGGAGGTCATCGAAGTCCATTCGCCCGCCACCGGCGAGCCCGTGGGCAAGGTGCCGATGGCCGTCGCGGCCGACGTCGACGCCGCATGCGCGGCCGCGCGCAAGGCCTTCGACGAGGGGCCGTGGCCGCACATGTCGCCGCATGAGCGGGCCGCGGTGCTCGGCGCCGCGGTGAAGCTGATGGAAGATCGCGCCGACGAGCTGAAGTTCCTGCTGGCCGCGGAGACCGGCCAACCGCCGACCATCGTCGACATGATGCAGTACGGCGCCGCGATGTCGGCGTTCCAGTACTACGCAGGCGCTGCGGACAAGTTCACCTGGAAGGACATCCGCGACGGCATCTACGGCCAGACCCTTGTGGTGCGTGAGCCGATCGGCGTCGTCGGCGCCGTCACCGCGTGGAACGTGCCGTTCTTCCTTGCCGCCAACAAGCTGGGCCCCGCCCTGGTGGCCGGCTGCACCGTGGTGCTCAAGCCCGCCTCCGAGACCCCGCTCTCGGTGTTCGCGATGGCCGAGATGTTCGCCGAGGCGGGCCTGCCAGAGGGTGTGTTGTCGATCGTGCCCGGTGGCCCGGAGACCGGCCGCGCGCTGACCGCCAACCCCGAGATCGACAAGTACACGTTCACGGGCAGCTCGGTTGTCGGCAAGGAGGTCGCCAAGATCGCGGCCGAGAAGCTCAAGGCGTGCACGCTGGAGCTCGGCGGCAAGTCCGCGGCGATCATCCTCGAAGACGCCGACCTGGACTCGACGCTGCCGATGCTGGTGTTCTCCGGGCTGATGAACTGCGGTCAGGCGTGCGTCGGCCAGACTCGCGTTCTTGCGCCGCGGTCGCGCTACGACGAGGTCGTGGAGAA
>JAVXWV010000162.1:0-5467 GCA_032230775.1 Mycobacterium sp.
TGACAATGGTCAACCTACGGTCTATCACAAGGACGCTGGAAAAAGATCTGTTGGCAACGGAATTCGTCGTCCTGCCGATCTTCGGACCAACCAGTCAACCCGAGTACCAGATCGAGATCCACGTCAGCCATCCGGATACTCTCACGCTCGACTCGCTGAACACCGCACTCGAGGTTGCTCAGAACGAACTCACGCCAGGTGCATCGGCCCACTGACACCGTTCAACCGATTAAGAGCGTGGCGCACTCATTCGCCGCTGCCCCGGCCATCCCGACTTTCGACCGCGGCGGCGAGAGAGGTCAGGATTTCCGGCATCACGGCGGCGATCTCCTCGTCGTCGACGGGATGGACGCTGGCGAAGCGGGTATGTGCCGCGGGCACCGACAGCTTGAGGCCATCGAGCACATTTGCCCCCGCGATGCGTGCTGACTTGCGCGCGTCATCGTGGGCCCACACGCCTCCGTACTGTCCGTGTGAGGTCCCGATGACAGCCACCGGCTTCCCGGTGATGACGCCGGCACCGAACGGACGCGAGATCCAATCGATAACGTTCTTGAGGGCGGCGGACATAGTGCCGTTGTATTCCGGGGTCACGAGCAGAAGGGCGTCGGCCGACTGAACTTCGGAGCGGAGCCTATCTGCGGCCGCGACGACCCCTGGCTGATCGATGTCTTCGTTGTACAGGGCGATATCGGCCAGCCCGTCGAAGATTTCGACCGAGACGCCGGTGGGCGCGAGCTTGACAGCCGCCTCGGCGAGGCGCAGGTTGTCCGAGCCGGAGCGCAGGCTGCCAACAAGAACCAGAATTCGGGTGCTCATCGCAGTCCCTTCGTAGTGGATTGGTGCTCAATGACGGAGTCCGGGGCGACAACCATGGCGCCAGTAGATACAACGCCATCGGCCTAACAAAACTGTGTCGTCACAGAGCTGTGGATCGGCTGTGAACCTTGGCGTCGCGATGACCGGCGTGACCGATTGCAGCCAGCATCAGTACGCCGAGTGGTGCCAGCCGGGATGACAGGGTCAGCACTGCGCTAAACGCTGGAGACCACGACATAAAGCGTTGCGCAACAGCCGATCAGCGCTACCACAACTGCGAGGAAAACCCAATCATGACCACTTCATTGCGCCGATCCGACGATCATATCCGGCAGTTCGAAGCTCCGTCCAGCTTGGCACAAGACCTGCAAGCGGTACTGGTGGATCTGGTCGAACTGCATCTGCAGGGCAAGCAGGCCCATTGGAATGTCATTGGCACCAACTTCCGCGATCTTCACCTGCAACTCGACGAAATCGTCGACATTGCAAGGGAAGCCAGCGACACCATCGCCGAACGGATGCGCGCCCTCAACGCCGTTCCCGACGGGCGAACTGACACGGTCGCAGCGTCTACCACGCTGCCGGCGTTCCCGCCCGCCGAGCAGAACACCACCGAGACAGTGGACCTGATCACCAACCGGATCTACGCCGCGGTCAGTACCATCCGTACGGTCCACGATGCTGTCGACGCTCTCGATCCAAGCACCAGCGACCTCCTGCACGAGATCATCGACTCGCTGGAAAAGCAAGCGTGGATGCTCAAATCCGAGAACCGCAAAGTCTGAGCAGAGTCACGAAACCCGGTGGGCAGCAGTGTCCGCCGGGATTTGGTTGACCACTGACAGCACCGCAACAGCATTCGGAAAGCTCATCAACAGAGTCCTCGAACGCGCAACGTTCTCAGCGACCGATTCTTGGCATCGCTGACGCCTATCGAGGCTTACCGCTAGCGGCAATCTTTGCGTTCCTGCCAACTTCAAAAGCCCAGTGTGCCCCTCGCGGAACAGTGCGGCGGCCGAAGGCGACGTGGCGCTTCTGCTGATCCGTCCTACGGTGGAGTTGTTGTTGCACAGACTAATTGAGAAGCTCGGAAGGGCTAGTGATTTCATGTCAACCGATTCCCGCGAAGACCGGCTCGCGCGCCGCGTTGCTGACCTGTACTCCACCGACATCCAGTTCGCCGATGCCCGACCCATCGAGGCACTGACCGCAGCGATTGAGCAGCCCGGGCTTCGGCTTTCGCGGATCATGAGCACCGTGATGGGCGCCTATGCGGAGCGGCCTGCGGTGGGAGAACGCGCTGTCAACCTCACTACGGATCCGGCGACCGGCCGCACTTCTCTTGAGCTTCTGCCCTGGTTCCAGACCATCACGTACCGCGAATTGTGGGAGCGCGTCGGCGCGGTCGCCAGCGGATTGACCGAAGGCCCGGGGCCGGTCCAGCCAGGCGACCGAGTGTGTGTGCTGGGGTTCGCGAGTGCGGACTACGCGACCATCGACATGGCGTTGATGCTGTTGGGAGCGGTGTCCGTGCCGCTGCAGACCAGCGCGCCGGTCAGCCAGCTGCGGCCCATCGTCACAGAGACCGAACCTCGCGTATTCGGTTCGAGCATTGGCGATCTCGCCGACGCCGTCGAACTGGTGTTGACGGGCTACACACCTGCGCGACTGGTTGTGTTCGACTACCGCCCTGACGTGGACGACCTGCGTGAAGCGTTCGATGCCGCCAAGACGCGGTTGGCCGAAGCGGGCAGCCCGGTGTTGGTGGAGACCCTGGACGCACTGCTCGACCGCGGGGCGTCGCTGCCTGCCGCACCGGAGTTCGTTCCCGACGACGATGAAGACCCGTTGAGGTTGCTCATTTACACCTCGGGCAGCACCGGCGCGCCCAAGGGTGCGATGTACCCGGAACGATTGGTCGCGAATTTCTGGCGCAGGTCGCGTTGGAACTGGGGGTCGAGCGTCGAGCCGTTGATCACGCTGAGCTTCATGCCGATGAGCCACGTGATGGGTCGGGGCATCCTGTACGGAACGCTGGGACAGGGCGGCACCGCCTATTTCACAGCGAGGAGCGATCTTTCGACGTTGTTCGAGGACCTCGCGCTGGTGCGGCCCACCGAACTCAATTTCGTGCCGCGGATCTGGGACATGCTGTTCACCGAGTTCCAGGGCGAGGTGGACCGACGGTCCGTCGAAGGCACCGATCGTGCGGTACTCGAAGCCGAGGTGATGGCGGAGCAGGCGCAGATCCTGCTCGGTGGACGGTTCGTTTCGGCGATGACGGGCTCGGCACCGATCTCCGCCGAGAACAAGGAGTTCGTCGAAGCGCTCCTCGACCTTCATCTCGTCGAGGGTTACGGCTCGACCGAGGCCGGGATCATCTATATCGACGGCCAGGTGCGTCGTCCGGCGGTGATCGACTACAAGCTGGTCGACGTGCCGGATCTGGGTTACTTCCACACCGACCAGCCGTTTCCGCGCGGCGAGCTGCTGGTCAAGACGCAGGACTTGTTTCCCGGCTATTACAAGCGGCCGGAAGTCACCGCTGACGTGTTCGATCCCGACGGCTACTACCGCACCGGCGACGTGGTGGCCGAGGTCGATCCCGATCAGCTCGTCTATCTGGATCGGCGCAACAACGTGCTCAAGCTCTCGCAGGGCGAGTTCGTCACCGTGTCGAAGCTGGAGGCGGTGTTCGGTGACAGCCCGCTGGTCCGCCAGATCTACGTCTACGGCAACAGCGCCCGCTCCTACGTGCTCGCCGTCGTCGTGCCCACCGACGACACTTTGAACCGAACCGGCGGGGACATGGAATCGCTGAAGTCGGCGATCAGCGAGTCGCTGCAGAACATTGCAAAGGACGTCGGACTGCAGTCCTACGAGATACCCCGCGACTTCATCATCGAGACAACGCCATTCACCTTGGAGAACGGCCTACTAACTGGCATCCGCAAGCTGGCACGGCCAAAACTGAAGGTGCACTATGGCGATCGACTGGAGCAGCTCTACACCGAGCTGGCAGACAGTCAGGCGAACGAGTTGCGCGCGCTGCGTCAGAACGGTGCCGACCGGCCGGTGCTGCAGACCGTCATCCGCGCCGCTGGTGCGGTTCTCGGTGCTGCGGCCAGTGATCTGGAGCCAGACGCTCATTTCAGCGACATCGGCGGAGATTCGTTGTCGGCGTTAACATTCGGCAATCTGCTGCGTGAGATCTTCGACATCGACGTGCCCGTAGGCGTCATCGTCAGCCCGGCAAGCGACCTGCGGTCCATCGCCGGCTACATCGAGGCCGAGCGGCGACCCGGTGCCAAGAGGCCCACGTTCGCATCGGTGCACGATCGCTCAAACAAACCCATCACCGAAGTGCTTGCCAGTGACCTCACTCTGGACAAGTTCATCGACGCGAAGACTCTTGCCGGCGCCCCGACCCTGCCCGCGCCAAGCGCCGAAGTCCGGACTGTCCTGCTGACCGGAGCGACCGGATTTCTCGGACGCTACCTGGCTTTGGAATGGCTGGAGCGGATGAATCTCGTCGGTGGCAAGCTGATCTGCCTTGTGCGCGCCAAGGACGACGTCGCCGCCCGCGATCGACTCGACAAGACCTTCGACAGCGGTGATCCCGAATTGTTGCGCCATTACCGGGAACTGGCCGCCGGCCATCTCGAGGTCATCGCCGGCGACAAGGGCGAGGAAAACCTCGGCCTGGATCAGCAGACATGGCAGCGGCTGGCCGACACCGTCGACCTGATCGTCGACCCCGCGGCGCTTGTCAACCACGTGCTGCCGTACAGCGAGCTGTTCGGCCCGAACGCACTGGGTACTGCCGAGCTGATTCGCATCGCGCTGACGACCAAACAGAAGCCGTACGCATACGTGTCAACGATCGGAGTAGGCGACCAGATCGAACCGTCCTCGTTCACCGAGGGCGCCGACGTCCGGGTCATGAGCCCGACCCGCGCCATCAACGAGAGCTATGCCAATGGCTACGGCAACAGCAAGTGGGCAGGCGAGGTGCTGCTGCGCGAGGCGAATGACCTGTGCGGCCTGCCGGTCGCCGTCTTCCGGTGCGACATGATCCTGGCCGACACCGCGTATGCGGGTCAGCTCAATGTGCCGGATATGTTCACCCGGTTGTTGCTGAGCCTCGTCGCTACCGGCATCGGGCCCGGCTCATTCTACGAACTCGACGCGGACGGTAACCGGCAGCGCGCGCATTTCGACGGACTGCCCGTGGGTTTCATCGCCGACGCGATCTCAACCCTAGGCGCGCAGGTGGTGAACGGGTACGAGACCTACCACGTGATGAATCCGTACGACGACGGCATCGGGCTCGACGAGTACGTCGACTGGCTGACGGACGCGGGTTACCCGATCCAGCGCATTTCCAGCTACGACGCCTGGCTGCAGCGGTTCGACACGGCACTGCGCGCACTACCGGACAAGCAACGCCAGGCCTCACTCCTGCCGCTGCTGCACAATTATCAGCGACCGGAGAAGCCGATCCGCGGGTCGATGGCGCCCACCGATCGGTTCCGCGCAGCGGTGCAGGACGCGAAAATTGGCCCGGACAAGGATATCCCGCACGTCACGGCGCCGATGATCGTCAAGTACATCACCGATCTGCAGCTGCTCGGGCTGTTATAGGGCG
>JAVXWV010000233.1:0-5107 GCA_032230775.1 Mycobacterium sp.
TACGTCGTACTGAACGTGGCGACCAGTAAGGACCACCCGACCAACTCCTTCTACGGCTTGGCCATCGGGTTCACGGTGCTGGCCGGCGCGGTCGCGGTCGGCGGCATCTCGGGTGGCGCGTTCAACCCTGCGGTCACCTTCGCCGGTGCCGTGATGGGAATCTTCGCCTGGCCGACGCTGTGGGTGTACCTGGTGGCGCAGGTCGTCGCGGGCGCCGCCGCCGGATTGACCTTCCTGGCCCTCAACCCCGACGACAAGTAGCCACCGACGCATCGTTCTGCGCGACAAGTCGAGACCGCAGTCACGCGATTGCGGTAGGTGCTGGTCGGCTCTCTGTTCGTGACGAGCCGACCCGCGGACAATGGCCCTCAACGTGGCGCTCATCGTCTCCGCATACCAGGTTTGTTTCTTCAGCATCTCGACGCTGATCGTCATCGTGGTCATCCCCAGCAAGAAGAAATAAGCGACCTGCGACGCGGCGGGTGACACTCCACTACGGGGCGCAGTCCCGGGAGCGAGCTTGCTGCGTCATTCGCGGGTTTCGCGTAATGACATCTCAATCGGTTGCTGGCGGGCAAATAAGCGAAATGGCTGATGTTTCGCGGGGTCTACCCGCGCGACCCTGGCGGGCATGATCGATTTGTCCGGAGCATCGCAAACCATGCTGGCAACGCTGTACGCCAAGGCGCTCGACGCGGATGCGGAACAACCGGTCCTCGGCGACACATACGCGCGAGATCTGGTGGGCCGCCTCGACTATGACTGGAGTCGCACAGGGCTCAGTGCCCGCCTGGCTGCGGTGACGATGCGCTCGGCGCATTTCGACGACTGGGCGCGGCAATTCCTGGAGGACCACGACGCGGCCACGGTGCTGCATCTCGGCTGCGGTCTCGACAGCCGGGCTTTCCGGCTGCGACCGCGGCCCGGGGTGATCTGGTATGACGTGGACTTTCCGGATGTGATCGCCCTGCGGGCCCGGTTCTACCCACCGGAAGACAATTATCGTCTTGTGCCGGCGTCTGTGACCGATCGTGAGTGGCTGTCGACGATTCCGGCGGATCGCCCGACGCTGGTGATCGCCGAGGGCCTGACCATGTATCTCGACCAGGACGATGGGCTTGCCCTGCTCCGCAGGATCGTCGAGCGCTTCCCCTCGGGCGAACTGCACTTCGACGTGTTCAACCGGGTAGGGATCGCGGCTGAGAAGGCCAATGGTGTGGTGCGACGATCAGGTTCCACGCTGCGCTGGGCCGTCGACGGGCCTGACGATATTCTCGGTGCGATTCCCGGTGTGCGGCTGATAACGGCGATGCCCGCATCGGAGGCCGCGTCGTTCAAATTTGTGCCGCGCCGTTACCGCATGGCGTCGAAGGTGATGTCGCTGATTCCCGTGCTGAGCATGATGGCCCAGTTTCACCGGTATGGGTTTGAGAACCGCTCGCTCGACTGACCGACGAAGGACGGCAAGATGGGCTATCGCGTGATTCAGTGGGGGACAGGCAATGTCGGCATGTTTGCGCTACGCGCAATACTCGACCACCCTGATCTGGAGCTGGCCGGAGTATGGGTGCACGACGCCGCCAAGGTCGGTCAAGATGCCGGCACACTCTGCGGACGCGCCCCGGTCGGCATCGCCGCGACCAACGACGCGGAATCCCTTCTTGCAATGGGCGCTGACTGCGTCTGCTACGCGGCCACCACAGATCTGCGCCCGTTGGAGGGCGTGCAGGAGACATGTCGCATCCTTGCCTCGGGGTGCAACGTCGTGTCCAGTTCGCCAGTGGCATTCGTCCATCCGAAATCGTGTCCCGCCGAGGTACACGATCAACTCGTCGAGGCCGCTTGCCGAGGCGGCGCGTCGTTGTTCATCTCCGGTATCGATCCCGGATTCCTCGACGACGTCCTACCACTGACACTGACCGCGCTGTGCGGACGGTGGCGGGAACTCCGGGTGATCGAGATCCTCAATTACGCAACCTATGACCGGCACGAGGCCTTGTTCGACGCGATGGGCTTCGGGCAGCCCCTGAACCAGACGCCGATGCTGCTGACGCCGGGCGTACTCGAGTTCACCTGGGGCGGCGTACTGCACCTGCTCGCCGAAGGCCTGGGCCTGACACTCGACGGCGTCGAATCTTCATACGAGAAGCGACCCGCAGAAAGACCGCTCCGCATTGGTACGTGCACCGTCGGAGGCGGCACCCTGGCGGCTCTGCGCTTTGAAATCCGCGGAATCGTCGCCGGCGGCGCACCGCTGGTCATCGAGCACGTCACGCGACTTGACGATGACCTCGCACCGGACTGGCCGAGCGGCAGCGGCAGCTACCGGGTGATCCTTACCGGCGAACCCACGATCCGATGTGAAGTGGAGTTCGAAGACGCGCACGGCGATCACACCGTCGGCGCCGTACTCGCGACGGCCACCCGCATCGTCAACGCCATCCCAAACGTATGCAGATCGGCGCCGGGATTCCTGTCCGCCCTTGATCTGCCGGCCGTCACCGGAGCTGGCCTCTATCGGGGATGACGCAACAAACTCATATACGCGCATTCGCCGATGTTTTCGGCTGTGGGCCGACCGATGCTGGCTAGTATGAGCCAGACCGACTGGAGCGACGTAAGTGTGAGTGAAGTGCTGCCGCAAGGAACGGTGACGCTGCTTCTCGCAGACGTCGAAGGCTCGACGCGGCTGTGGCAGACGCAACCGGACGAAATGAGCGCGGCGGTCGCCCAGCTCGATCACTTGTTGCCGAAGACCATCGCCGCTCATGGCGGGGTGCGGCCCGTCGAACAGGGCGAAGGCGACAGCTTCGTCGCCGGATTCGCCCGCGCCAGCGACGCCGTCGCTTGTGCACTCGAGCTGCAGCGCGCGCCGCTGGCGCCGATTGCATTGCGCATCGGGATACACACCGGTGAGGTGCAACTGCGCGACGAAAACAACTACATCGGCCCTGCGATCAACCGCACCGCGCGGCTGCGCGACCTCGCACACGGGGGCCAGACTGTGCTATCCGGCAGCACATACGAACTCGTTGTCGATGGGCTCCCGGCTGACGTGTGGCTGACCGATCTCGGAACACACCAGCTGCGCGATCTGCCCCGGGCCGAGCGAGTCGTACAGCTGTGTCACCCGGACTTGTGCAACGATTTTCCTGCACTTCGTGCACCGGCAGCCGCTGTCGGGCAACATCTTCCGGCGCAGTTCACGAGTTTCATTGGGCGTCAGGATGAAATCTGTGAAGTCCGAAGGGTTCTCGGCGACAACCGGCTTGTGACACTGACTGGTGCCGGTGGCGTGGGCAAGACACGACTCGCACTACACGTCGCAGGACTGATTGCGGCCGAATTCGCCGATGGGGTCTGGTACGTCGACCTCGCCCCGATCACCGATCCCGATGTGGTGCCGCTGGAGGCCATCCGGGCGCTGGGGCTGCACGACCAGCCGGGCCGTTCGGCCGATGACACCTTGCTGCGCTTCGTCGGTGACCGACGAATGCTATTGGTGCTGGACAACTGTGAGCACCTGCTGGACGCAACCGCGACCCTGACTCAGGCGCTCATGGAACGGTGCCCGGCGGTGCGGGTGTTGACCACGAGTCGTGAGCCGCTTGCGGTTACCGGCGAAGCGATATGGCGGGTGCCGTCGTTGTCGCTCGCCGACGAGGCGATCGAGTTGTTCACCGATCGTGCACGTCTCGCGCGGCCCGACTTCGATCTCACCGGCGACACCCGCGCTGTGGTCACAGAGCTATGCGAGCGGCTCGACGGTATGCCGTTGGCGATTGAGCTTGCCGCGGCGCGGGTTCGCGCGCTGTCGTCGGGCGAGATCCTCGACGGCCTGCGAGACCGCTTCCGCCTTCTCACCGGTGGTTCGCGTACCGCGGTCCGTCGCCAACAGACCTTGCGCGCCTCCGTCGACTGGTCACACGCGTTGCTCACCGAACCCGAACAAATCCTGTTCCGGCGGCTAGCCGTGTTCATGGGCGGATTGGATCTCGACGCCGCGCGCGCCGTAGCGGGTAGCGGCGAAGTCGAGCGATACCAGGTACTCGACCAACTCACGCTGCTGGTTGACAAGTCGTTGGTGGTCACCGAGGAGAACACCGGTCGCACGCGCTATCGCCTCCTCGAAACTGTGCGACAGTACGCGCTCGAGAAGTTGGGTGAGTCCGGCGAGGCCAACGCCGTGCGCGATCGTCACCGTGACCATTACATGTCGGCGGTGGCGCTTTTGGACACCCCGGGCACATCAGGCCAGCAGGAACGACTCGAGCAGACGGAGATCGACGTCGACAACCTCCGAGCCGCGTACACCTGGAGCCGCGAGCGATCCGACACCGAATCCGCGCTAATACTCGCTTCGTCGCTGCAGCGCCTGTGGCTGTCCCGGGGCCGCCTCCAAGAAGGCGTCGCCTGGTTCAATGCGGCGCTCGGTGATCTTGAAGCGCTCCGCGGAGCGGTGGCACCCGCAGTGCACGCGAGAGCGCTTGCCGACAAGGCCGTCCTCGATGCGTGGGGCGTCGTCGCGCTTACCGAGGACGAAGCTGAAAAGACGGTGGCTATGGCCCGTGAACTCGACGATCCGGTGTTGTTGATGCGCACCTTGGCCGCTGCGGGCTTCGTCACCACCTACTCGGGACCGCCCCGCCCCTACCTGTCGGAGGCGATCCAGCTCGCGCGCGAGCTGGACGACGCGTGGATGTTGAGTCAGGTCCTTGGCTGGCACGCGTACGCCGCCTTCGTCGCCGGTGATCCCATTGCAGCCCGCGCAGCCGGTGAAGAGGGACGTGACCGTGCGGACCAGGTCGGTGACGGTTTCGTCTCCCGGTTCTGCCGATGTTGGGGAGTGGGTCCGGCGATGGCAATGCAGGGCGATCTAAATGGCGCCGTCGCGGTCGGCCGCAATTTGATCGCCGATGCCGAGGCAGCGGCAGACGGGCTCAACAGAGTCCTGGGCCTTCTTCATTTGACCCAGTGGCTGGCGCATCAGGGCGAGATCGGCGCATGCCGAGCGGCCGCTACCACCGCAATCGAGGTGAGCAACGACATCGGCGGGGCCGTCCCGGGCGTCGGGTATCTCGGCTTGGCGGTAGCGGCGCTGGCGGCT
>JAVXWV010000237.1:0-8140 GCA_032230775.1 Mycobacterium sp.
CCCGCGCCATCGAACAAGCCAAGACCAGGTTAAATGCGTGATACCCAATGCGCACATCGGGCACCGAATCCGCAGACTCCCGGGCTCAGATCACCTTACGAGCGCCCGGAAAACCACGTCGAGCACGTCGTCAGCCCAACCCAGCACTCCCAGCCCCCCATCGGTCCCGTTGACTGGCGGACGGGTGACAGAGCGTCCCGACGGATCAGCCGGGTGAAGTCAACCCCAACCAGTGAGATCCACCGGACGACCCCGCGGGGTTAAGGAACTACCCAAAAATTCCTAAGAATCCACGGCCGCCGGTGAAACTTCCGTTGCGAAAGCCGCTCCTGAAACGGTGGCGACGGCCACCGCGGTCATCGGTGAGGCGCGCCCATACCCATAAGGCGACGGTGTCCGCACCAGCACTGTGCCGGCCAGCGGGCGCCCCGGTGAGGTCGAGATCCCAGCGGTGGCGTACCGCGTCCACCAGCCATCCGGGCGCTCCTTGCCAGCGGCGGCCTGGCTCCGCTGCGTAGTAATGGTGCGGAATCTTCACAGCCTGGGTGCTGCCTGGCCGAAGCACCGAATAGTCGTCCCGAGGATGTGCTTACCGAGTAGTGACATTCCAGAAGGTGGAGCAAGCCGATTTCACTCGCCAGCACCCGCCCGGCGTGCGCATCGGTGACCGTGCGGTCGCCTAAGGTCGACAACGCGGTGTTCACCTCGCGGCGCGCATAGGGCGTAGGGTGGGTGCCTCACGGCGCTCCGGTGACAACCAAGACACGTATAAATTTCATTCATGCGACACTAAATAGGCGTGGCGAAAATTGTAATATCAAGTCCTAAATGATCCGACATAAAAGAGATTTTGCTTCTGTCGGGAGCGTTCGCCGGGCGTTCGAATCGAACTCGACGGGGGCGGGTGAAATCCACTAAAAATGCGTGTGTGGGTTTCTGTCGTTCCACAAAGACGTAGTCTACTCGCGCCCCAGACGCCTGGCGTTTTGCGGAGTCGTCACAATACCTCTGATCAGTCCTGTCCGGAATACAAATGCCACTATCAACTTGTAAGTTGGCAGTCAAGCCAAGAGTTCCGTTCCGAAGAACCCATATGTCTTGCATGTCGATGGCGTTTAACTTTCGACTCAAATGCGAAAGGGGCGTCCCCGGCACGCCATCAATCCTGAACTCAGACGCTTCCTGTGCATTGATGTTAAAGTCGCCGACGATGATCATGACGTTCTCTGGATGGTGGGTTTGCGTTACGAAAGCGACTAATTCGTCGACCTGTTTGAGTTGGATTTTGAGCCGCTCTTCTTTTGAGAGAATGTTCCCACCGGCGAGCAAATGCGTGCTATACACCTCAAGTTTTCCGCGTGGAAAACCAAGATTAATCTCGGCGAGGAGCACGCCTTTGTTTACCCATGCATCAAAATCTCGGCAGCGGTTACCCCGTTCGTTGAAGACATGCTTTTTGGTTCGGGAGATCGAGTCGATGCTAATGGTGAACAGTCCACTGGTCGCTACTACAAAACCACCATCAGGCCCCCGTGCAATGTGGGGTTCGCCGTCCCGCGTAAGAGCTGCCGAAATCAGTCGCTGCTCTTCCTCTGAGAACAGTTCGCAGAGTGCGGCTATATCATACTCATTCGCAATAACGCTGCCGATTTCTCGGGCCCGCGCTTTCAGGGCAGGCTTGGCTCCAAGGCGGATTGGGCCATCCGGCAAGGCAGAGACAAGAGTACGCACTCCACTCTCAAGGGCACCGCCGAGAATGGGAATACTTGGAAGGATGAGATTAATGACGAAATCTTTAATGCGTAGCTCCAGTCCTGGAAGCAGGAAGGTGTTATAAAAAAGGAGTCGACGGGTGGCCCTCTGCGCGTTGTGATGGCGATCAACAATGCTACGTAACGAAAACGTGGTGGGACGAGATCCGGTCGGCCAGCGAATGTTAGCTAGGTCTCTGATACTCCTTGGAGGCTCGACGGGATCCATGAGGCGTGCGAGGCCCCAAACCGAAGCGCTACACATTGTGCCATCCTAGCGTAGGACTGACATCCTCGCCGTCTGCACGAAACGAGCGACCAGTTTCCCGCGGCGACACTCAGACTGTGCATCTGAATCGAGTGCCAGGTCCCCCGACGAGGTCACCAACGCCCATACGACCGGGTCTGCCACTGTCCGAGCGACTGGCCGACTGGCCGCCGGGTCTGCCGGCTACCAATCCACGGGAAACGCACATTAGGGAACTTGATACCGGTAAGCGGTGACTCATGACCGCCTTACGCAGCCGCGACAGCTGGCCTCTCGCACCCGCTACAACGGCCTCGCCCGCGCCCACGAGGGAATCGGCAAAGCTTGTGGATGGCGTTTCCTGAGTTGATCACGCGGCGACTTTGTCCTGGCCCTGGTTAATACCTCAGGCCCCAGTCCGCGAGTAGTGGATAAGTTGATCTCCGCGTTGGGTTGTTGATCGTTTCGTGGTATTGTTCGGGTTGGTGGCAGGCTGAGAGCCCGAGGGGTGGCGATCATGGCTGGCCGTCGCCCAGATCCACCAGATTTAGAGCCGGCACAACTATTACGGGGCTTCAGCCACTGGTTCACTCGCGTTACACCGTCTGGTCTCGCTTGCCGGACCCGGCTCGTCTGGCAGTACCGTGCCGTCCCAACGTTGTCGGGGCTGCTTGCCGCCTCACCGGCGTTCCCCGGCCCAGGCTGCCCCCACCTTCACCCGGACCGCTGCGACGGCCCGACGACGAAGGATTCACACATCCATACGGTCATGCGCGCCTCGTGGCGCACCCCCAGGTAGTTGTAGGCCATCCCCCGTTTCTTGCGCTCGTAGACCTCCACATCGGTGGTGTCCAAGTCGGCCCCTCACCGTCTCGCACAGCGCCGCGACCCGCTCCGGTGACAACGCGGCGAGCATCGCGGTGTGGATGTCACCAATCCCGGTCTCCACCGCGCGCCACTGCGCATCGGTGAACCACCGCGCCAACCCAGCGGCGGTCGTCGAGCTCAACCCCACCACCGGTGCAAGCACCTGCCGGGCCAGATCGGCGCGCAGGTTGCACCGTATAAAGAAGGTCTCCATCCTCCACTCGACGGTTGGTTTGTTTTGCCTCCTTGCAGCGAAGCTGGAGCGAGTGCGGGAGTCAGAGCAACACTCTGCCAGTACACCTCCAAAGGATTCGCCGACTTCTGCGCTATCAATGGCATACGCCGCTCCATGGGACGACGCGTCACCTCCCTCTTAACCTGCTCTACGCAACGAACCTGGGACGGCAGGTTCTGACCCGTGTCGGTGTGTGATCTTCGTGGATTCGGCCGTGGTGGAGCAAGAGCCGTAGCCGGTAGTGGGTGAATTTCCGGTAGCCGCGGGCGATTCGTTTTGGTGTTTTTGATTTTGAGGTTGAGGTTTTCGGTGGGCCCGTTGCTGACGTCGGGATGATCGAAATAGGCGAGCAGCTCGGTTCGCCAGGCGTGCAGCGTGCGACCCAGTTTGGCGATCTCGGGGATCGGGCAGCCGCGGAGGTTGGTGATCAATTCGCTGGCACGGGTGCGGCCCTGGTCGGGGTCGCCGGCGATCAGGCCGGTGTCCAACCGGACGCGGGCCTTGGTGGACAGCCGGTCGGCACGCCGGCGCAGTATCCAGCGGATGCCATAAAGCAGGTCACCGGTGCGGCCGCGGTGACCTGTGGTGTCGTGCTGGACGCGGCGCCGTACATCGTCTAAGCAGTTCAGGCCCAGTTTGACGACGTGGAAGGGATCGAGCACCCGGCCGGCAGCTGGGTGGCAGGGCGGTGGCATAGCCGCGGAAGGGGTCCAGCGACGCGGTGAGGATCCGCGCTCGCCAGTCGGGCTCTCGGGCGGCCAACCAGTCGTTGAGCACCGTGCCCGAGCGACCTTCGGCGATGTCCAGTAGCGGCGACCGTGCGTAGTCGACCGAAGCACGCTCCGGGGGCGCGCGGCTGGGCCAACGGCCCGGCCACCACCTCGAACAGGGCTTTCATCGGCGCCGATCCCAGCCGGTGGTGCAGGTCGCGCAGGGCCTTCTCCGACGGGCACGGTACTGGTATGCCCGCCCGGCGGTCAGCTTCGCCCAGACCCGGGCGTATCCCAGTCGGGGAAACATCCCCATTGCGAGCAGGAAGTACACCCCGGTCCGAGATGGCAGGTTCCGCAGCCGCTGCTGCACGGTCCTGTTTTGCTCGAGGATGTCATCGACCAGCTCGAAAGGCAGGTACTGCGTCAACTCGCCGAGATGACCGGGGGCGAACACCCCCGCGGCGACGGTGACGGAATGGGTGATGGTGGTAGTGGCAGCTAAGTGCGCAACGGGGCCTCGGGTATCGGGAAGTTCGTGATGGGTTGACCCCACCTACCAGAGATCACGTCGCCTTATCACCCGCCACGCCGTGGCAATCACCTTGACCTCGCCCCAGAACGCTTAACTCCGCGGCATTGCGTCGCTATGGGGTGCCCGAGGAGGTGTTGACGCACAACGGGAAACAATTCACTGATCGGTTCGGCAGGTGCGGGGAGGTGCTGTTCGACCGGATCTGCCGGAACGACGGCATCACCCGCCGGCTCACCGAGCCCGACTCGCCCACCACCACAGGCAAGATCGAACGCTGTCAGTGCAACTTCCGCCGGGAATTTCTGGACTACGCCGAACCTTTCGACACCTTATTTGGCCGCCCAAGCGGCAGTCGACACCTGGGTCGACCGGCTACAACTGCGACTGTCCCCATCAAGCCCTGGGCATGGGCTACCCCGCCGACCGGCGCAGCGGCCGGGGCACATTCCCACCGCGTGAACGTGCCGTGGTCCATGGCCGCCAACGAAGACGGCACCGTCAAGTCTGATGACGAGCTGCGGGCTGTCTACACCGACGCCGGACTGGACGAGGGCGAGTCGACTATCGCGTACTGCCGCATCGGCGAGCGTTCCAGCCACACCTGGTTCGTGCTGCATGAATCGCTGGGGCTGTCCGGCGTCAAAGACTACGACGGTTCCTGTGGGCCGAGTACGGTTCACTGGTCGGCGTACCGATCGAGTTGGCAGTAAAGGCTTATCGTCATGTGGGGCGCACCGGAAGAGACCCAGCAAGTGCCGCCGGGCACGGATCTGAGGAAGCACACCGTGCTGACCGGCACGGTGCGAACGGCTGGAACCCGTCGGCGGTGCCTTCGTGCGGCTACTCGACGGCACCGGGTAGTTCACCGCCGAGGTGGTGTCCTGAGCCTCCAGCCAGTCCGCTTCTTCGCCGCCCGCGGCTAGTGGACCATCCGCGCCCTACACCGATCCGGTATCGGCGAGGCCCTCGTCACCGCCGCCGGTCCAGGCCGGTGTTCGGTCGACGTCGCGGTGTCGCAAGCGCATTCAGCGGGCTGAGTCGGGGAACGCCGGTGGTGCGGGGCAACGGAGGGCCTGCGGGCGAAGGTCTACGTTTGGTTTGAACATCACGAGGGGAAAGGGGTGCTGCGAAGGTGCGAGAAGCCTCTAAGTTGGACGCTAGGGCACGCATGACGATGGCGCTCCTCTACAGGCGCTTGCTAGAGATCGGTCTATGGCGGCACATCAGATTCGTGGGAGGCGCTCTGACAACAGGGGCTGGTGGCGCCCACTTCACAACCAGAGACAACCGAGCTTTTTTGCTGGACTTGCTGGCCACAGGTCGATTCTGTCGGGATACAGCGGGAGGCGGATTATTGCATCGCGGGCAGATTTCCGTGCGGGAGATCACGAATGGACCCGGTCTTCACCTTTCGCTTGCAGACGACAACCGCATATATGTCCACATTGACAGGGTGTCTCCCGCAGTCGGGCCTACCGCCGAGGGCGCTTGCCGCTACGATCGCATGCGGTCTTTATCGCATATGCGCCGAGAGGTGTTTCCTCTGGTGATGCGCTTTCACCGCCCCAGCTCCCCGGAGAACAAAAGCCCCCGCCGGGCTCGTTTTGACCTTTATGATGCACAGCGAGCGTGGTGTATAGCGGTGCAAGCCGGGTATAAAGAAGAGTCATTGGAAGCAGGAGTAAGGCTAGCTGGTCTTCTTGCGGCACAGCGAGAGAGCTCACGGAAACGAGCCCAAAGGCTTTATCGGCAAGCGATTGACTCGAGACACGAGGATTTTGCACCGGCTGCTGCCTTTGGTCTGGGCATTTTGCTCGAAGAGTTAGAGGAAACGTCTCGAGCGCAAGAAGCCTACGAGCAAGCGATTGCTTCAGGTCACCCAGAGTTCGCCGCGCTCGCAGCATATAACCTCGGGGTTCTTTTGGAGAGACTTGGAGACCTGGACCGCTCGAAGGAGGCCTTTACGCAAGCCATCGCTCTCGGGCATCCGGAGGTTACCTCCTGGTCGGCGTTGAAACTCGGCGACATCTTGGCCCGTCAAGGAGATGACAAGAAGGCTCAGGAAATCTACGAGCTAGTGATCTCGCTACGCCATCCAGAGTTCGCCTCCTTAGGCGCACTCAACCTCGCCCGTCTTCATAGAGATCGGGGGAAAAAGGACAGCGCCAAGGCAGCCTACGAGCGGGCTATTGCTGTGGGACCCCCCGAGGTAGCTGGGACCGCTGCCAAAGAACATGCCGCTTTGCTCGAGGAAGTTGGAGCACAAACAAGCCGCGAAGGCTTGATCGAAGGTCCTTGGATCACCGGACGCCGGCGAATGTTCAGGAGCGAATGAATGAAGACCATCCAGCAGTTGACCAAGAGAGTCGAGAAGATGGAGGCTCTTGACCGATTCGCGAACTTCATGCAGAAATTCGTTTCACGGATCGTTCCGCAGGAATCGGCGCTGAAGGACCTGCTGAGCGGCACCTGGCTAGGTCGCCCGCTGCATCCCATGCTCACTGATGTCGTGATTGGAGTCTGGACAAGCGCCTCAGTGCTTGACATCCTGGGTGGCAAAAGGGCGGAACGAGCAGCCGGCCAACTTGTCTTCATCGGCAATGTGGCCGCGCTTCCTACCATCGCCGCTGGGCTGTCTGACTGGGCGGAGCTGTGGGGCGCACAGCAACGGCTGGGGTCCATCCACGCTTTGGGGAATGCCACCGCTCTGTCCTTTCAAACCCTTTCCTTCAAGGCCCGTCGTGGTGGCAAGCGTAAGAAAGCGCGCCTTTTGTCACTCACTGCCATGACCATCGCCGGAGCATCCGCCTACCTTGGTGGTCATCTCTCCTTCGTCAAGGGAGTGGGCGTAAATCAGACAGCATTCGAGGAGTGGCCGCAGGAGTGGACGCCGGTGATCGCAGAGGAGGACCTGGTCGAGGACACCCTTACCCCGGCCAGAGCGGATGGCGTGCGCATCATGCTTTACAAACAAGGCGAACAGCTCTATGCCCTATCGGATCGGTGCTCCCACCGCGGATGCCCGCTTCACCTGGGGCAAATCGATGACTTGATGCTGGAATGCTCTTGTCATGGAAGCATCTTTCGGCTTTCAGACGGTGGAGTGGTAAGAGGACCCGCCACCGTACCCGCCCCCTCCTATGAGGTGCGGTGTCAAGATGGAAAGGTAGAGGTCCGCCTTACAGTCCGCTGATGATTGAACGCTCGCCTACATCCGATGGCATGGCGTCCATCCACGGGTTCACCTGATACAGCATTGATGACCATGGCCCTAGGCTCAGCAAGATGATACTGGCTTCTTGCATGGGATTCGAAGATCGGAAATGGATCGCCGTGAGCAACGGCCGGTCACAGCTGGAGGTGTCGGGATGACGGGCAGAGTGATGGCACCGGCTCGGCAGTGACCGCCGCTTCCCGGCCTTTCGCCAACACCGGCGCACAGCAGCGCACTGCATGCACGGGCGCGCCGGTGCGCCCGGCGTACGACAGAACCCACCGCAGCGCTGTGTAGCTGGCCGTCGAGCCGTCGACACCGACCACTACAAGCTGCTCGCCCATCTCGGTCTCCTCGGTGCCGAACCTCCTTCTAACAACATGATATTCTAACGTTAGAATATCCGTGGCTGTTTCGTCAACAGGAGTTGGTTCTACAATGACCGCTGCCGAGGAGTCTCGGGGGGCGCAGATTTCGGCGGTCGCCGCGCTGGATGAA
Organism: Mycobacterium sp.; assembly: GCA_032230775.1. Taxonomy (GTDB): domain Bacteria; phylum Actinomycetota; class Actinomycetes; order Mycobacteriales; family Mycobacteriaceae; genus Mycobacterium. The sequence goes on from JAVXWV010000237.1 coordinate 8,058, forward strand.
CCAAGCCGCCGCCGGCTTTATGAGTACGTGGTACGCCAGCCTGATCCGGTCAGTCGTGACGAGGCCGCCGCGGCTCTAGGGCT
>JAVXWV010000248.1:0-4216 GCA_032230775.1 Mycobacterium sp.
CGCTTGACGACTGGCTCGCGCTGTTCGATTCCGCCGCCAAATACGAAGTGCCCTGCAACGACACACCCGACGGCGACCCCGACACCGACCTGCTGCTCATCGACGACGATTACACGCGCCTGCAAGCACGGGTGACACGGCTCAACAGCCGCCGCGCCCACCGCGAATACCCGCACTCCCGCACCAACCACCAGGTCTTCAATGTCAGGGTGGCCGACCCGGACGGAGACGGTGCGATCGGCGTGACGGCCTCGTTCACCGTGTGGCGGTTTCGCGGCGACAAGTCGAGCTGCTACGTCGGGTGCTACCGGTATCGGCTTCGCCGGTCCGACAACGGGTTCCGGATCGCGTTCAAGCGCGCGGAGCTCGACATGACGGATCTGCGCACCGTCTCGGACGTCGCGATCATCCTGTGAGCGCCGCGCTACGGGGCCGGACCGCCATCGTCACGGGGGCCTGGTCCGGCATCGGGTTGGGTATTGCACGGCGGCTTGCCGCCGACGGCGCCCGCGTTTTCGCCGCGACACGATCTAAGGAAGACTTGGAGAAAGTCCTGGACCAGGTTGACATCGCGGCTGGATTCGTCGGAGAGCTCCAGCAAGCGGGCGTGGCCGACGACTTGGTCGCGACCGCGGTCGGAACTCTCGGGCACGTCGACATCCTGGTCAACAACGCCGGCGGTGGCGTGATCCGGCCGACGCTTGAGCACACCGAAGAGTCGCTGCGATCAACCGTCGACAATAACCTGTGGACGACGATCTACTGCGTGCGAGCGGTGCTGCCGCACAAGATTTCTCGCGGTTGCGGCCGCATCATTAACATCGGCGCCGATTCGGTGCGCACCGGTTTGATGGACCACGCACTGTACAACGCCGCGAAAGGCGGCGTGCATGCGATGGTCGCCGGCCTGGCGCGCGAGTTCGCGACAGCCGGGATCACGGCCAACACAGTGGCGCCGTGCTACATCCAAACCCCCGAACTGGCCGGACTGTTCGAAACCGGTGGTGCGCCACCGCGTCTCCTCGAAGTCGTCGAGCGGGCCACGGCCATCGTTCCGCTCGGCCGGCCCGGAACGCCGGACGAAGTCGCCGCGACCGTCGCCTTCCTTGCCGGCGAGGACAGCCGATTCATCACCGGCCAAACGATTTATGTCAACGGCGGCAGCAGCATGGGCTGATGCCCTTTTCGCCCTGTCGGTGGCCAACTCGCTGGTCGCAATGGAAGAAGGCGTCTTTCGCGTCGACGCGTCGCTCTGCGGGCACGGGCCGGCGCAGGCAACTGCCCCATCGAGGCGTTCGTCGCCGTCGCCGATATTTACGGCAGGGACCATGGTTGCGACTAGTTTGCCCTACAAGACGCCGCCGAAGATCTGGTCCGCCCGCTGCAGGACCGACCGGTGCGCGTCGACCGGGAAACACTGCCCCTGGGCTACGCCGGGGTCTATTCCAGCTTTCTGCGCCACGCCGAACGCGCCGCGCTGCACCACAGCCTGGACGTGCGCGACATCCTCATCGAGGTCGGCCGCCGCGGCCTGGTCGGCGGCCAGGAAGACATGATCGGCGACGTCGCACTGGACTCGGCGGTCAGCCGGTGATGCCGCGTCCGAGCGACGCGCGTAATGCTCCACGCTGTTTCGCCGACACTGCTGTCGCGCCAGATTGATTCCGGAAGCCAAAGGCCTGGCGGCGGTGGCTTAAGCACGCGTCAATAACCGTCCCGCGTCCGGTGGTGCGCCTTATCCTCAGTGGAGCGGATTCCAGACAGCGGGGAGTGTCGGATGACGGCAGCCGTGAAGTGCCGGTCATGCGGCAGCGAGCCGCGGCCAGATGCCCGATTCTGTGACGCCTGCGGTTCCGCTATAGCCGAGTCCCAGCATGCCGAGTACAAGCAGGTCACTGTGCTGTTCGCCGATGTGGTGGGGTCGATGCGGATCGCGGCGGCAGTGGGTGCGGAGCGACTGCGCGAGATCATGACCGAGCTGGTGAACCGCGCAACGGTCGTCGTGCAGCGGTACAGCGGCACGGTCGATAAGTTCACCGGCGATGGGATCATGGCGCTGTTCGGGGCGCCTGTCGCGTTGGAGGATCACGCTTTCCGCGCGTGCCTGGCCGCGCTGGATATCCAAAGGGAGACAGAGCGCCTGGCCGCCGAGATTCAACGCCGTGACGATGTCGTGCTGCAGTTGCGGGTTGGCCTGAATTCGGGTCAGGTGATTGCCGGTGAGATCGGACCGGGCCCAATGGGTTACACGGCGATCGGTGAGCAGGTGGGGATGGCGCAGCGAATGGAATCGGTGGCGCCGCCGGGTGGGGTGATGCTCAGCGAGTCCACCGCCCGCCTGGTCAAAGAGGCCGCGGTGCTGGGTGAGCCCGAGCTGGTGCACATCAAGGGCGCTGACACACCGGTGCCCGCCAGGCGACTGCTGGCCATCGGCGACCATGAGCCCAGTCGGCGCGGCGAGTCGACTCTGGTGGGGCGCACCTGGGAAATCAGCACCGTGACCGCGATCCTCGATGAGGCCATCGGCGGCGCCGGGTGTGTGGTCCACATCGTGGGCGCCGCGGGTATCGGCAAGAGCCGACTGGTCCGCGAAGCCGGAGCGCTCGCGGCGAGCCGCGGTGTGCCGGTGTTCACCACCTACTGCGAGTCACACGCTCGCGACATCGCGTTTCATGCGGTGGCCCGGTTGTTGCGGGCGGGATTCGGGGTGAGCGATCTCGACGACCAGGCGGCCCGGGCAGCCATCCGAGCCGAGGTCCCCGACGCCGACCCGGAGGACCTGCTGTTGCTCGATGACCTGTTGGGCATCGCCGACCCAGCGGTGGCGTTGCCCGACATCGCCCCGGATGCCCGGCGGCGGCGGTTGACCGCGCTGGTCAATGCCGTCTCGCTGGCCCGCCAGACGCCGGGGGTGTATGTCGTGGAGGACGCGCACTGGATCGACGGGGTCAGCGAATCCATGCTGGCCGATTTCCTGGCGGTCATCCCGCACGTGCGGTCGCTGGTGCTGATCACCTACCGCCCCGAATACCACGGCGCCCTGACTCGGATATCGGGCGCGCAGACCATTGCGCTGCGACCGCTGAGCGATGCACACACCGCGGCGCTGACCACCGAGCTGCTGGGCTCGGACCGCTCGATCAGCGGGTTGGCCGCGCTCATCGGCACCCGTGGGGCCGGGAACCCGTTTTTCGTCGAGGAGATCGTGCGCGATCTGGCCGAGCGCGGCGTCCTGCACGGCGAGGCTGGCGCCCACCTGCTGCGCGGCGAGGTCGCCGACGTCGAGGTGCCGGCCACCCTGCAGGCCACCATCGGCGCGCGCATCGACCGGCTGGGCGTCACCGCCAAACACACCCTGAATGCGGCGGCGGTGATCGGGTCACGATTCGGCACCGAGCTGCTCACCAGCCTGGTCGACAGTGCGGACATGGCACCGCTGATCGAAGCGGCGCTCGTCGATCAGGTGGGGTTCTTCCGGCGCACCGAGTACGCGTTTCGGCATCCGCTGATCCGCACTGTGGCCTACGAATCACAGCTCAAATCGGACCGCGCCGCGTTGCACCGGCGGCTGGCGGCCGCGATCGAGCACCGCGAAGCCGCCTCGGCCGAGGAGAATGCGGCGCTGATCGCCGAGCATCTGGAGGCCGCCGGCGATCTGCGCGCTGCCTTCGGCTGGCATATGCGCGCCGGAACCTGGTCGACCAACCGCGACATCGCCGCCGCGCACTTGAGTTGGCGCAGGGCCCGCCAGGTCGCTGATCGGCTCCCCGATGATGACCCCGACCGGACCGCGATGCACCCCGCACCCCGCACCCTGCTGTGCGCGAGCGCGTGGCGGGTGGGTGGCAGCGACGCCGACACCGGCTTCGAGGAACTGCGCGAGCTGTGCACCGCCGCGGGCGACCAGGTGTCGCTGGCCATCGGCATGGTCGGGCAGGTTGGCGCGAAACTCCTTAATGCGCACCGGCGTGAGGCGTCTCGTCTCGCCTCCGAACAGACCGCACTGCTCGAATCGATCGGCGACCCGGCGTTGACGATCGGGCTGTCGTTCGCGGCTCTCGGCACCAAGTATGAGAACGGCGAGATGGCCGAAGTCTTGCGGCTGGCCGAACGCGCCATCGACCTGGCCGGTGGCGATCCCAGCACAGGCGACCTGATCCTCGGGTCACCGCTGGCGCTCGCGATCGCATGGCGCGGCGCCGCGCGATGGTGCCTG
>JAVXWV010000321.1:0-2682 GCA_032230775.1 Mycobacterium sp.
GTTCCTTCATGAACGTCTCGATCTCGCGAGCACGGGCCACCATGCCATCGGCCTCGATGGTCTCGATGGTCGCCAACGCCGCGGCGCAGGCGACCGGGTTTCCGCCGTACGTGCCGCCGAGGCCGCCGACGTGCGGGGCGTCCATGATCTCGGCCCGGCCGGTCACCGCCGACAGCGGCAACCCGTCGGCGATGCCCTTGGCGGTGCAGATCAGGTCGGGCTCTAGACCGTCCGGGCCCTCGTGCTCGCAGGCGAACATCGCGCCGGTGCGCGCGAACCCGGTCTGCACCTCGTCGGCGATGAACACCACATTGTTCTTGCGGCACCAGCCAAGCAGTGCGGGCAGGAAGCCGTCGGTGGGAACAATGAAGCCGCCCTCACCCTGGATAGGTTCGATGATCACCGCTGCGAGGTTGTCGGCGCCCACCTGCTTGTCGATGACGTCGATCGCCCGCTTGGCGGCCAGCTCGCCGTCGGTGGCGAGCTCCTTGCCGTATTCGGCGTCGCGGAACGGATATGACAGCGGCGCGCGGTAGATCTCGGGTGCGAACGGGCCGAAGCCGTGCTTGTAGGGCATCGACTTCGCGGTCAGGGCCATGGTCAGGTTCGTGCGGCCGTGGTACGCGTGGTCGAACGCCACGACCGCGGACTTGTGCGTGTACGTCCTTGCGATCTTGATCGCGTTCTCGACCGCTTCTGACCCGGAGTTGAACAGCGCGGACCGCTTTTCGCTGCTGCCGGGCGTGAGCCGATTGAGCTGTTCGGCGACCGCGACGTAGCCCTCGTACGGCGTGATCATGAAGCAGGTGTGGGTGAAGCGGGCCACCTGATCCTGGACCGACGCAACGACGGCGGGTGACGAGTTGCCGATGGTCGTGACGGCGATGCCCGAGCCCAAGTCGATGAGCCGGTTGCCATCGACGTCTTCGACGATGCCGCCAAACGCCCTGGACGCGTAGACGGGCATCGTGGTGCCGACCCCGCGTGACACGGCGACGTTCTTACGGTCGATCAGCGCCTGTGACAGCGGCCCGGGTATCGCGGTGGCGAGGTAGCGGCTCTGCTCGACGGTGCTCAATGAAGCCTCCTGATGACCGGTGGGTTCGACGAATGCCGCGTTGCCGTTTGAGCCTAGTCTGAGGCGCACCGATCCGATCGAAAACTTCGGCACCTCATGCCGGAACCATCGGCCGGATTGGATTGGCCCAACGGATTTCGTTGCCCCGGGTCAATCGCGGTCGTGATGGCATACCGCTTCGAGCATGACGCCCCACGGGTCAAGCCAGAAGGTCGCGAAGTACGGCTGCGGATATTGAGGAAAGACCTGCGGCGCGTGGACCACTTGGCCGCCAGACCTCGCCGCGAGTTCGGCGACGACGGTGTGGACCGCGTGCACCGCCGAGCGGGTCCGCACCATGAACGCCAGGTGTTGCAGGCCGGTCTGATGCCGCGAATACCGGGACTGCTCGGCCGATGGATAGAAGAACAAGTAGGTGCCCGGCTTGCCCGCCGCCGGCCGGTACGCGAACTCGTCGTCGGCGTCGACGTACATCTCGAATCCAACCAGCGGCATGATCGTGCCGTAATAACGCCGCGCACCAGCCAGGTCGGGAACATTGATGCCGACGTGTCCGAGCACTCCGCGACGCTAACAGCAGGTCGCAGCCGACCGGGGGCTCGGCCGTCGGCGGCGGCAATGGCACACTGGTCAACGACGAGGCCCCTGACCTGCGGTCTGGGTGCCTGACCACAAGACCTAAACGAAAGACAGTTGTTGCCATGGATCTGGTCGTCTTCCTGCCCCTGCTCATCATTCTGGGCGCGTTCATGTTCTTCGCATCGCGGCGCCAGAAGAAAGCGATGCAGGCCACCATTGACCTGCACAATTCGCTGACGATCGGTGACCGCGTGCACACCACGTCGGGCCTTCAGGGCACCATCACCGGCATCACCGACGACAACGTCGACCTGGAGATCGCGCCCGGCGTTGTCACCACCTGGATGAAGCTGGCGGTGCGTGACCGTGTCGTCGACGACTCCGACGAGGACGATTCCGACGTGGTCGACGACGTCTACACCCCAGAATCGACGGCCACGGAGCTCACCGAGAGCCCGAACCACAAGACTGACGGCTAACCACGCTTACGCTGTCCGGACTGCAAGCACGTACCCTTTGCGGGGCTGACGAACTGATCTCGAGGAGACCTGAAGAAACGTGGCATCGACTTCGGCGCCGGTGCATCCTGCCCGCTACCTGACGCTCTTCCTGGTCATGCTCATCGGCGTCTACCTATTGGTGTTCCTGACCGGCGATAAGCACGCCAGCCCCAAGCTCGGCATCGACTTGCAGGGCGGCACCCGCGTCACGCTGACCGCACGCACGCCTGACGGCTCCGCGCCCACCCACGAGGCGCTCAACCAGGCGCAGCAGATCATCAGCGCCCGCGTGAATGGCCTCGGTGTTTCCGGGTCCGAGGTCATCATCGATGGCTCCAACCTGGTCATCACCGTGCCGGGCAACGACAGCAGCGAGGCCCGCAACCTCGGCCAGACCGCGCGGCTGTACATCAGGCCGGTGATCCACGTGATTCCGGCCGAGGGCCAGGGCCAGCAGCCGCCGACCGCTGGGCCGCCTGGCGCGCCACCGGGCGCGCCTGCAGGTGCGCCGCCTGGCGCACTACC
>JAVXWV010000388.1:0-10033 GCA_032230775.1 Mycobacterium sp.
CGTGTCATAGATCTGGCCGACGGCGACCCGAACAAGGGAAACATCGTCGGATCACCTTTGGGAGCGGGACTTACGTTTCGCGCTGCCGCGCGATGCTTCCTTGGGGACCCGACATGGAAGGACGACATCGAGCAGATGGTTGCCCTGGTCGACAAAATCGACTTGGCAACCGGTGTACTGGGGATGATGTACAAATGCGTGTTGGAAATCGTTACTGGAGGCATTGTGCCGGATGAAACGGCGCTGCCGAGGACAGCTGAAATACTAAGGGCAGCTGAGCGATCCGGTGATGATTATGTACTGGCAGCCGCTCGCTGCGTGCGAGGGTACGCCCTGATGCAACTTGATGGTCGACAACGCCGTGATGGCCTCGACCTTCTCGACCAGTTCCGAGAGGCCATCGTAAATAAGCGGTTTAGCGAGGCCGGCATGCCCCTCGTTGAACTCGCGACAGTGAACGAGAGAGCCCGCAGCGGCGACACAGACGGTGCCATTGAGCAATCCAGGGCACTGGTCGATTCGGAATTTGACAGCGGCGAGATGATTTACCTTGGAACAGCGGTAAATGCGCTCGTTGAGGTACTGCTACAACGTGGCACCGACGCCGACGTGCGCGAAGCGGCAGGCGCCGTCGAGCGGTTGGCGGCAGCTCCGACCGAACCGGGCTTTGTGATGTATGACGTGGTGTTGTTGCGCATGCGGGCGCTGCTTGCGCGTGCTCGAGGCGATTTGGGAGCGTATGGCGACTACGTCGGACGGTACCGAGCGATGGCTACATCGCTCGGCTTCGAAGGGCACATTGCGACGTCCGGCACGATGACTTGACGGCATCACCAGCGGGCCCGTCAATTGAGGCGCAACGGATCACGTCGGCAACGTGAGTACGGCGTTGCCGTACCAGTGACAGAGAAGCAACGCGATTTCGACGTCGAGTCGGCCGTCGCTGATTGGTCGGCCCCGGCGGTCGATCGCACGCTGCACGCGATATTTGATGGAGTTGGTATGTAGGTGCAATTCCGCGGCCGCGGTCTTGAAACTCCCGCCTGCGCGCAGAAAGACTTCCAGCGTTTCGCGAAGCCGCTCGTCGTTTTCTGTGCACGACGCCAGCGGACCGAGTACCTCGGCGACCCACACCCGCGCCGCGGCCAGGTTGTTGCCCATCAGTGCCGCGGTCGACAGGCCGGCATCACCGGCAGCAGTGACCCGGTGTGCGTTCGAGCCCGCCGCGATCGCGACCGCATGCGCCTCCTGGGCTTGCTGATGCGAACGCCGGAAACCCTCGACTCCTGGCAACGGGTTACCGGCCGCGATCCAGGGCGCATCAGTTCGCGAATCGGCGAACGCACGCATGCAAGCAACCCCGCTCGATGCATCGTCCGCCCGCAACGGGATCCATGCCCATCCGGTCAGGCGGTCCACCGAGATGAACAACGATGACTCGCGGGCGCCTGCGGACTCGGCGAGTTGATCAACGAAGCGCTCCATCGATGCAAGGCCATCACCACCTTCGTCCTTATCGCGCCAAGCCACGACCGCCAGATGTGTCCGCCGAAGGGGGTAGCGAATCGCCGTTGCCACCTCGTCGAGGTCAAGATCGGCCCCATCGAGCAGTTCCCGGACCCGCAGCGCGCGCAGGCTGTTTTGGTTCTCCATCCACCGGTCATGTTCGGTTTGGTAGGTAATCACAACCTGTTGCGTGATCCAGTCGATGTAGCCGAACGTGACTTCTGAGATCTCGGTGAAGACGGCGAGGCTCAGCGGCGGCTCCAGGTCCGACGCGCGTATGTCGTCGAGCACTGCGTCGAGCAACGCCTTGTGTCCGAGGCGGTAGGCGCGCACCAACGCATTGACCGTTGTTCCGCGTTGCGCCAGGCGCCGTGCGTGTTCGACGGCGGCGGTCGGCAATTCCACCTTTTCGATCGGGATGGCGTGCCGGATCGCGGAGAACACCGTTGCGACGTTTCCGTCGATGCTGTCACGAAGCAGCTGCACCAGCTGCGCGTCGCCGCGCAGCTCGGCAATCTCCGTGACCAGCATCTGCAGCATCGAGCCGGTCAGCTCGGCCATTCGCTGATCCAGGCGATCCACGATCTCCGCCGCGCACCGACCGACGACCGCGGCATCAGCATGGCCAGCTTTCGCCATGACCAGACGATAAACCTCCAGCTATCCGCGCCGAGCGGTTCACAGCGACATCTTTTGGCTCCGCAGGCCAGTAACTCGCCAAAACTTCGGCGTCTGCGGACGTCGCGGCATCCTGCCCGGCTCAACGATCCTGAACGCAATCAAAACCAAAGTTCCGCTTCAGCGGAGAAAGTGAGTCGACAAATGAGCTCCTATTTCAGTGCTATCGCCGTTTTCCTGCTGGTCCTGTCCCCGCTCTTCGTTCCCACCGCCGTCACGGTGGCTCCGCTGGCGTCCGCGGGCGTCCGTCGCGTCGCCGGCGCCTTCGGCATCAACCGCCCGGCGCCCCGCCTCGCCTGATCACCAACACGCCAAGCCTGAGAGTTCACGCCATGCCCATCGAATTCAACACCCTGCAGCGGGAGACGCTGACGGCGATCGTCGACACCTTCGTCGCATCCGTCCCACGCGAGGACGACCCGGACGGGTTCTACGCGGCCAAGGGCAGCGACGTCGGGGCCGATGCGGCAACCGAGCAGTACCTCCTCACACACCTGCCCGAGCCGCAGCTCGCCGGCATGTTGCAGCTGATCGACGGCGTCGGCCTCTTCGAGTTCAAGGATCAGCCACAGGACGCGCGCGAGGAAATCCTTGCCAATGTCGCGGCCATCTCGCCCGAGGCGGCCGGGGCGATCGCCGCGCTGAATCAGCTGTCGGTGTTGTTCGCCTACAGCCTCCCCGGACCGGATGGCGTAAACCCGCTGTGGGTCGGCATGGGATACCAAGGCCCGGCCCAGAACCCGCCGTCAGACTCCCGCAAGACGCTGGAGGTCATCACCGTCTCCGGTGAGACGACGCTCGAAGCGGACGTCGTCGTCGTCGGCTCCGGCAGCGGCGGCGGAGTGGCCGCGGCAGCGCTCGCGGAGGCAGGCAAACGCGTCATCATCCTCGAGGCGGGCAGCTACTACAACGAATCCGACTTCGTGCAGTCAGAGGTGGCTGCGTATCAAAATCTGTTCCTTCGCGGCGGGTTCTTCCCCTCCGCCGATGGCATGGTCAGCATCGCGGCGGGCAGCACCGTGGGCGGCGGCAGCACGGTCAACTGGTCGAACTCGTTGCTCACCCCGAACGCTGTTCGCTCCCACTGGGCCGAGGCCGGGTTGACGGACGTGGACACCCCGGCGTTCGACGAACACCTGCAGGCGGTGTTCAAGCGCATCCAGTGCAACGACAAGGTCGCCACGCAGAACGGCCCGCATGAGCGGTTGTCGGACGGTGCATCCAAGCTCGGGTACGCCTACCGCGTCGCCACACTCAACATCGATCCGGAGAAGTACGACCCCAACCTGATCGGTTACAGCGGGATGGGCGATCAGACCGGCGCCAAGCAGGGCACGATGCGGACCTACCTTCAGGACGCTTCCGACGCCGGGGCCAAACTGCTGCCCAACGTCTGGGTCGACCGGATCCTCACCGATAACGGCGCGGCCGTCGGGGTCGAGGCGACGTACACCGACCCGCTGACGCAACAGACTTTCCGCGTCGTCATCAACGCGCCATCGGTCGTCGCGGCCGCAGGCAGCCTGGAGACTCCCGGGCTTCTACTTCGGTCGGGTATCGGTGGGCCTGCCGTCGGCGCCGAACTGCGACTGCACCCCGCCAGCCTCGTCAGCGGGGTCTACGACGAGCCTCAAGACCCGTGGTACGGACCCGCAATGGCGGGGATCATGAACGAATTCGCCGAAACGGACCAGGGATTCGGCTACATCATCGAATGTGTCCAGCACCTGCCGGGCCTGTTCACCACCGTCGTCCCGTGGCTTGGTGGCGCTTCGCACAAGGAACTCACGCGCAAGTATCGGTACCGGGCCGACTGGGTGTTCATCGTCAAGGACCGCGGTGCCGGAAGCGTCACGATCGACGAGAACGGTCAATCGACGTTCTGGTATCCGTTCTCTGACGAGCTCGACCGCCGCCATTTCCGCGAGGCCGCTGTGACGTCGATCCGCATGCACGAAGCCGCGGGCGCCCAACAGATCTTTCTCGCCGGCCAGCCCTTCGCACCATGGAATCGGGGAGAGGACCTGGAGGCCTTCATCGAAAAGGTCAACGAGGTCCCGATTGGGCCCGGTGGCACCCCGGTGTTCAGCGCGCATCAGATGTGCAGCGCGAAGCTCGGCAGCGACCCGCAGACATCCGTCGCGAAACCGAACGGCGAGCTGCACGACGTCACGGGTGTGTGGATCGCCGACGCCAGCGGGATGCCCAGCTGCTCCGGGGTCAACCCGATGGTGTCCACGATGGCGCTCGCGCGCCGCACGGCGATGAACATGCTCGACCGAGAGCGGTCCTGAGACTCGGGCGGTTCACCCTCCGAGTCACCCTGAAGTGGGGTGACGCCGTCGTCAAAGGGCATACGGTGAGGTCAAGTGTGCCCGTAGCAGCGGTTATCGCATGCTATTGAGGGGCACGAATCATGAGTTTCGATCTGCTGGAACCGTTGGCCAGGCTGATAACGACAGCGGGGGCGATCGAGGGACTACGCGACCTCTTCGCCGCAGAAGAGCCGTTGGACGATATTGTGGCTCGGGTCGCTGCGACGGCCGTCGCCGCAATTCCGTATGCCGACGCCGTCAGCATCACTGTGTTGTCGTGGCCTGATGCGCGTACCGCGGCCTCAACGCATGAGCGGGCGCTGGAACTCGATCAGCATCAGTACGCATCAGGCCGGGGTCCGTGCCTTGAAGCAGCGTTGCAGCGAACGCCGGTGAGCGCGGTACTCGGCGAAGAAGATCAACGGTGGCCCGAATTCGTTGACGCTGCCCAGAGGCTCGGGATCCACGCGAGTCTGTCGGTGCCCCTGCTGATTGACCGCCTTGCTGAGGAGCAGGAATTAGTCGGTTCCCTCAACATCTACAGCGAGACCGCATCTGCGTTCGACCCGTTCGACGCCCAGCTCATGCGGCTGTACACCGCTGCTGCCGGTCAAGCGATCAGCAACGCGGGCCGCTGGCAGCACTCCCGTGAAATTGTCACCCAGCTCGAGAAGGCGCTCCTCTCGCGTTCAGACATCGATATGGCTAAGGGAGCTCTAATCGCGCTGCACGGCTGTGAGCCTGGCGAGGCGTTCGCCAAACTGGTGGACGAATCTCAACGACGCAACATCAAAGTGCGAGACGTCGCCCTCGAAATGCTTGAGCGTATGAAAGTCCCTCAGGACACACTGCTGGGTGACGCGGGGCTCTCCACCGCCGGTTAATTGCCTATCTGAAAGATGTTGCTATGACAACGATTTCGTTGAAGCCCTTACCGAAGATCTTCGTGACTCTCGCCGGGGGAACAACGTTGCTGTTGGCCGGGCTCGCCGCCGCTCCGACGGCGTTCGCGGCGCCCGAATTGAGTGTCTACATCAATGGGCCGGAAAAGCTGCAGGCCGGCTTGAGTGGCACCTACAACGTCTCCGCCACCAATGATGGGGACGCTAGCGCACCGGCCGAGGTGTTCATCATCTTCGCTGGCAAGCTGGACCAGACCGACCAGGTCACGGCCAGCGGCGGCCTTGATTGCGAAGTCCGCCACGATGCCGGCATCAACGCGGCGGTTCGCTGCACGACCCCCCAACTTCAGGCGAAAACGGGTTACAACATCGTGGTGCATGGGCGGGGATCGGCGCCTGGCGCAGGTCAGGTCGTCGCGAAAATCAATGTGGATCAGTCCGTCCAAGAGGGTGGGTTCGGTAACCCTGCAACCGCTTACGCCGACAACACTTTCCAAAAGAGCGTCACGCTAAGTTAGCGGCCCGCAGGTTGGCGTGAGTCGGCTCTCAGACGCACTTGCCCGGCGTACGATTGTCCGGCCACGAAAACGCTACTAGAACGTTACCGCGCAACCATTCTCGATCTCTGTTTCAGAACTGGCAAGGGGGCATGGATTGAGCAGTGTGTTGATCCCGATTCCCGATCGCGACTTCGATCCGACGGAGGTCGCCGTCAGCTGGCAAGTCCTGACCAACCACGGCCATCGGGTTGTTTTCGCCACTGAAAGTGGTTCGCCGGCGACCGCCGACGACATCATGCTGACCGGCCGTGGTCTCGACATATGGTCTGCTGTACCACTTTTGGGCCGCGCCGCGTTTATCGGCCGGTTTCTGCGCGCAAACCGCGATGCCCGCGATGCCTACGCGCGCATGGCGCGGTCACCCGAGTATCAACATCCGTCGCGCTGGACGGCGGCGACGATCGATGACGTTGATGCGCTACTTCTTCCCGGTGGGCACCGCGCCAGGGGAATGCGCGGGTACATCGATAGCGACACCCTCCACCGGCTCGTCGTCGAAGCATTCACCCGCGGTTTGGTGGTGGCGGCGATCTGTCACGGGGTGCTATTGGCCGCCCGAAGCGTAGACCCGGCGACGGGCCGCTCCGTGCTTCACGGCCGCAGGACGACGGCACTCACGTGGGCGTTCGAGCGACGCGCCTGGCAGCTGACCCGATTCACCCGATTGCAGAACCGCGATTACTACCGCACCTACACCGAAGAACCGGGCCAACCGGTCGGCTACATGTCGGTGCAAGCCGAGGTCACCCGCGCCTTGGCCAGTCCCGCCGACTTTTGCGATGTCGACCCTGGCTCGCCGGATTGGCGGATTAAGACATCGGGATTGGCCCGCGACACCGCGACTGACTCACGACCGGCGTTCGTTGTCGACGATGGCACGTACTTGTCGGCACGCTGGCCCGGCGACACGCACACCTTCGCGGCGAAGCTGTCCGAGAAATTGAACGCGTAGCGAGCGGTATCAGAGGCCGGCGCTTGGGTGGCTGATCTATGGGTGTCTTAGCGTAATTCGGTAATCATTACGTTGGCGCTTTTCGAGTGAGCTGTCACCCCGGGGGCGCTCGGGTCGGTGGTTTCCGGCACGGTCACCGTCGTCTGGCCATGAGGCCCGTCGGATTGTGCGCGCACTTGATACGGACCCGGGCCGGGCACCCCCACAGTCACGTCGCCGTCGGCGATTGCTTCAGTAGTGCGTGGCGCCGCACGGAACTCCACGGAGATGCCGCCGGATTCGGTTTCTGCTCTGAACGATTCGGTGACGGCGAGCCTGGTGCTCGTGCTGATGTCACCGTGGCGGACGCTGACATCGACTCGACGAGCGGAGCCGCCGAGTGTGACGGCGCCATTGTCGGTCTTGACAACCAGCTGATCGAGGTCGGCGTCGGTGGATAGCGAGCCGGCCCGCTGGTTGACCATCACCCTCAATCCTCGTGCGACACCTGGCGGGAGAATGGCCTTGATCTCTCCGGTGCGGTTGAACCCCAGCAACCCGGAACCGCTGTCGCCGAGCGTAACCCGGCTGCCGGTGTCGTCGTTGGCGACCGCCAGCTGCGTGTTGTCGGTCCTCGTGAGAATACGCAGGTCGACGCGGGGCTCTGTGGCGTGGACGTCTGTGGTGAGGCTGAGAGCTACCGGGACATCGCCGGTGTCGATCGTCAGCGATCGCATGGCCGCCGGCAGCGCCCGCGTTTCGGTGACGATGCGGTTGTTGCCGAGCTCGACCGCAAGAGCGGCAAGGGTGCCCAACGCACACAGGGATACCAAGGCTGCGATGACGACGAGCACGACCCGCAGTGCCATTCGGCCGCCGCTGGACAGTGCAGGCGGCGGCCGAGGCGGTGCCGGGACGTGGGGCGGCATCTGGTGAGCGGCGTCGATGCTGCTCAGGTCTGGTCTTGCGGCCCGAGGTGGGCGGCGGCGAACTTGAGCATCAGCACCGCGTCGGCCTGGGTGGTGTGCGCGTCGTCGTTGTAGGCGTTCAAGCTAGGCCAGCCTGGCGCGGCGGCGGAATTGGCCAGCCGCAGCAGCAGGCACTCCAGCCGATCGACCTGCTCGTGTGCCGCGTGGGGCTGCTCACTGTGCCAGTAGTCCGCCGCCGCGCGCAGCGCCCCCTGCAGGCAGAAGCTGCACGGCATGGCCCCGGGATCGGTGCGAACCCGGTAGCCCCCAGCGCCGACGTGCTCGGTGCGCACCCGCACCCATTCGCCCGGGGAGTCGACGGCGGGGTGCACCTCAGTGCCCTCGGCGTCGCGGCAGTAGGTGCCCTGAGTCCACCCGGCGTCGGCCTCGATGAGCGCCAGCGCGCCCTCGATCACTTCTCGGTCGGTCTTCATCCTCATCCCCTCAGCAGCAGCGCCTCGGAGGGTGGCGATATCGGTCATGATTGCAGTCCTTTCAGATTACGACTCGAGGTAGCGCAGAACGGCGAGGACACGCCGGTTCTCGGTGTCATCGGGAGCCAGCCCCAACTTCGTGAAGATGGAGGCTATGTGTTTCTCGGCGGAACCGGTCGACATGTGCAGCGTCGCGGCGATCGCCGAGTTGGTCCGGCCCTCGGCCATCAGCTGCAGTACCTCGATTTCGCGGGGGGTGAGCTGATCCAGCGCGCTGCGGCGATGCGATCGCGCGAAGATCTGGGACACGACCTCGGGGTCTAGCACGGTCCCGCCGTCGCGTACGACAGCGATTGCGTCCAGGAACGCCGGTACGTCGGCGACGCGGTCCTTGAGCAGGTAGCCGAAGCCGCGGGTGTCCGAGGCGATCAGGTCGGAGGCGTAGCGCTCTTCGACGTAGTGCGACAACACCAATATGGGCGACTCGGGATTCTGGCTGCGCAGCAACGCGGCGGCGCGGATTCCCTCATCTGTGAACGTCGGTGGCATCCTGACATCAACAATCACAAGATCAGGGTGGGTCTCGTTGACCAGGCGCAACAGATTTGAGGCGTCGGACACGCTCGCGACCACCTCGTGGCCGGCGTCGATGAGGATGCGTTCAATGCCCGCGCGCAGCAGCGCCGAGTCCTCGGCGATCACGATGCGCATGGCAGCACCGCGGTGACAATGGTGGGCCCGGTAACGGGACTGGAAACCGTGAACGTGCCGCGGGCGGCTCGCACCCGCTCGGCGAGACCACGCAGGCCGGTGGCGGTCGCGTTGTCGGTGATCTGCGCGCCGCCGCGGCCGTCGTCGAACACCGAGACGTTGAGCATGCTTTCGGCCTGGTTGAGTCGCACCGTGACGACGGCCCGCGACGCCTGTGCGTGTTTGGCGACGTTGGTGAGCGCCTCGGCGACGACGAAGTACGCGACGGATTCGGTCTCCTCAGGAAGGCGCCCGGCTAAGTCGATGTTCAGCGTTGTCGGGACGGCGGCGCGCTGCACCACCGATGAGAGCGCAGCGTCCAGGCCCCGGTTGGAGAGGATCGTCGGCGCGATGCCGCGCACGACGTTACGCAGTTCCACCAGAGCGGTTTTCGCGTCTTCATGGGCCTCAGCCATCAGCGCCTTGGCGGCGGACGGGTCGGTGTCGAGCTTCGTTTGGGCGAGGCCGATTGTCATCGCCAGCGACACGAGCCGCGGCTGCACACTGTCGTGCAGGTCGCGTTCGATGCGGTGCCGCTCGGTTTGTGCCGATGTCACCGCCCCGAGCCTGGCGTCGGCGAGCGTGTTCACCTCGTGTTGCAGCACGGCGGCTGGTGACGGCGAGAGCAGCCGGCGGTCGATCTCGGCGTCGAGAATGGGCGCGAACACCACGACCGCGACGGCGACCACTAGTGCGGCGAAGGCCAGCGGCCACGCTAGAGCGGGCGAAATAAATGACACTCCGGCATCGGCATCGCTGTGCCTTACGGCGATCGCTGCGGCCGGTGCCAGTAACGCGAACGCCAGCAGAACGAACGCGAGACCACCGGCTGCGAGGTCGTAGACCATCCGAAGAAAATGATGTGCGCAGCCCTTCCAGAATCGGGTGCTGCCGAGGTCCAGACACAATTGGTGGACCCATCGCTGAAAGCCGGTGTAGTGGGACCTCTTTCGGGGCGGTACCGCGATATCCATCCCGAAGACGGCTTC
>JAVXWV010000423.1:0-4291 GCA_032230775.1 Mycobacterium sp.
CATGTTGTCGGCGAGGGTCGCCGGGTGATCGGCAACATCGAGCGGGTCTCCAACCTGTTCCTCACCAAGACCGTGTACTCGGTGCTGCTCGCAGTCCTGGTGGGCCTGGCGGGCCTGTCGGCCCAGATCTTCGGGTCCGATCCGCTGCTGTTCCCCTTCCACCCGATCCACGTGACGATCGCGGCCTGGTTCACCATCGGCATTCCTGCGTTCGTTCTGTCGCTGGCGCCGAACAATGAACGCGCGCATTCCGGCTTCGTGCGCCGGGTGATGACGTCGGCGCTGCCGTCGGGACTCGTGGTCGGAACCGCGACGTTCATCTCGTACCTGGCGGCCTATCAGGGTCGCGCGGCCACGGTGATCGAGCAGACGCAGGCGTCGACGGCGGCGCTCATCACGCTGCTGGTGACGATGGTGTGGGTGCTGGCCGTTGTGGCGCGGCCCTATGAGTGGTGGCGGGTTGCGCTGGTCGCATTGTCCGGCCTGGCGTACGTCGTGATCTTCTCCATTCCGTTGGCTCAGAAGACGTTCTTGCTGGATTCCTCGAACATCGCGCTCGCGTCGATGGGGCTGGGTATCGGTCTGCTTGGGGCAGCCGCGATCGAGGTGATCTGGTGGGTCCAGGGAAGGATTCTCGGAGAGCGTCGACGTCTCTGGAAGCAACGGTAGGGTTGGCCCCATGGGATTCCTTGACAAGCTGAAAGACCTGGCGTCGAAGAACAAGGGTGCGGTCGACACCGCGATCGATAAGGCCGGCGACATCGTCGACTCCAAGACGCAGGGCAAGTACGCCCAGCAGGTCGACAAGGTGCAAGACGCCGCCAAGAACGCCGTCGACAAGACGCCGCCACGGAACTGACCTATGGCCAAACTGTCGGTGTCCGTCGACGTTCCGCTGCTGCCGGAGACCGCATGGGCATGCGCATCTGACCTCTCGCGCTACAAGGAATGGCTGACCATTCACCGGGTGTGGCGCACCAAGCCGCCCGAGGAGTTGGAGAAGGGCACGGTCGTTGAGTCGATCGTCGAAGTCACGGGCATGGCCAACCGAATCAAGTGGACCATCGTCAACTTCAAGCCGCCGGAGGCGATGACGCTCGACGGCCTCGGGAGGGGCGGCGTCAAGGTCAAGCTGATCGGCAAAGTCAAGCCTTCTGGCGACGGCTCGACGGTCACGTTCGACGTGCACCTCGGTGGCCCAGCGTTGTTCGGCCCGATCGGCATGGTGGTTGCGGGCGCGCTGAAGGGCGATATCCGGGAATCGCTGAACAAGTTCAAATCGGTGTTCGCACCGGCTGTCTAGCGCTTTGGGGTCTTGTGAGGCAGCTGTGTCTTCACCGTTGTTGCTGCTCACCCGCGCGGCGAGTGCTACACATGAGCCAACACCGCAAGAAAAGAGACATGCAATGGGCATAACAACATCGGGCGCAGCAATATCACGAACCGCTCGACTTTCAGTGGCAGCGGGTGCATTGTCGGCCGCGTTTGCGGTGATTGGTGTACCGATCGCAGTCGCAAACGCAGACGACATGACGTGTTCGGATGGCGAAGTAGCGTTGGATGGCACCTGCGTTCCGCCCACGGAAGGCTCGTCCGCTGCCCTGGGACTTCCGCAAGGCAACGTCAATGACGTGGTTTCGTCCCTCAACAACCCAAGCCTCTTCGACCCTCCCTACCAGCTCACCGAATCAGAGGTGGCGTCACCCGGGTTCAATGCGCACCCCGGCGGCGGGGGCGGCGGCCACGGGCGCTAACTCGCTAAATAGGCGGTGGCAACACCGCCAAACCGGCGGCGCCTCCGGAACTCGGTTAGGCCCGAACTGCAGCGGCTGCTGCGCTCGCTGGCAAGGAGCGACGACGAATTAGATTGATGCGACTGCATCCTTGATCGGGGTGTCGCCGGAAATGACTTCGAACGTCTGGCCGGCCGTGCTCGGCGTGTCCAGGACCGCGAGCAGTACCGCAGCGACATCCTCTCGCGGTATGTTGCCGTGCCCGGTTTCGTGCGCGATCGTCACGAGGCCAGTGCCCGGTTGGTTGGTCAGGTGCCCCGGACGCACGATCGTCGAGTCGAGCGCCTTGCGCGCCCGGACATTGTCATCGGCAGCGCCTTTCGCGCGCAGGTATGCCACGAACACCGGATCACCCGCGTCGTCGGGGGCCTCGGCGTCGGCTGCGATCGCCGAGACCATCACATAGCGACCGACTTTCGCTGCTTCAGCGGCGTCCGCGAGCAGGATCGCCGCGCCACGGTCGACGGTCTCCTTGCGTGCCGCTCCGCTGCCAGGGCCCGCGCCCGCGGCGAAGACGACGGCGTCGGCACCGCGCAGATGTGTGGCGACCTCGTCGACGGAGGCGTTCTCCAGGTCGACGACGAGACCCTCTGCACCTGCGGCTCGCAGGTCGGCCGCATGATCCGGATTGCGAATCAAGCCCGCAACAGCGTCCCCGCGTTGTGAGAGCAGCCGTTCGAGAATGAGGGCGATCTTGCCGTGCCCGCCGGCGATGACGATGCGCATCGCTCTACGTTAGCCGGGCTCGCAGTTCCCGCTTGAGCACCTTGCCGTAGCTGTTCTTCGGCAACTCGTCGATGAACTCGTAGCGCTTGGGTCTCTTGAAGCGCGCGATGCGCTCCAGCAGATGCGCGTCAAGCTCACCCGCGGAGGCCGAGCCGACGATGAACGCGACCACCACCTCACCCCACTCGTGGTCGGGCGCCCCGACCACACCCGCCTCTTCGACACCCGGGTGCTCGAGCAGTGCTTCCTCCACCTCACGCGGATAGATGTTGCTTCCACCGCTGATCACCACGTCCTTGGAACGGTCACGAAGCGTGAGGTATCCCCTGTCGTCGAACGACCCCATGTCGCCGGTGCGCAACCACCCGTTCTGCAGTGTGGCGGCGGTCGCCTCGGGGTTGTTCCAATAGCCCGACATCACGACGTCACCGCGGCACACGATCTCGCCGATCTCACCGATGGCAGCAGGCGAACCGTCGTCGCGCAGCACCGCGACATCCACCCCGGACCGGGCGTATCCAACAGATCCGAGGATTGCGTCGTCCGCATCGAGGTGGTCGGCGCGGCGCAGCCCCGTGATTGTCATCGGCGCCTCACCCTGGCCGTAGAGCTGCACGAAGATCGGGCCGAACGCCGCCATCGCCTTCTTCAGGCTGTCGACGTACATCGGGCCCCCGCCGTAGACCACCGTCCGAAGGTTGTGCGGGCAGGCTCGTCCGGTCTGAACCAGGCGCTGAACCATGGTCGGCGCCAGGAAGGCGCTGCAACCCGGATGGTGGTCACAGAGATCGAAAAACTCCTCGGGCTCGAACGCACCGGATTCGGGTATCACCTGCCGAGCACCGCGCAGCACGTACGGGGGAATGTAGAGGCCCGATCCATGCGACATCGGCGCGCCGTGGATCAGGCTGCAGTCTTGGTCAGGCGCATCGAAATCGGCAAGGTGGGCAACGGTCATCGCCATCAGGTTGCGGTGCGACAGCATCGCGCCCTTGGACTTGCCGGTGGTTCCGCTGGTGTAGAACAGCCAAGCCAGCGACGAGGGATCAGTGGCGCGCGGGGGAGCCGACGGCGCGGCGCCGAGTCGGCTTGAATACTCTTTGGAGCCAACGGTTTCGACCGGCACCGCGGTGACCGACGCCAGTTCCGCACCGATCTTCGGCGACGCGAAGACCTGCGATACCCCGGCGTCGTCGAGGATCTGTTCCATTTCGCGGGGATGCAGCTTGCAATTGACCGGGACGACCACGCAGTCCGATGCCCAGATGGCGAACATCAGCTCGACGATCTCGGGCCGGTTCTCGCTGGCCACCGCGACGCGCGCGCCTGCGCTCAGCTCGCCCATCGAGGAAGCCAGCCGCAGCACGCGTTCGTGAAGCTCACCCCACGTATGCAGTTGACGCTCACCGTGATACACCCCACCGCGGTCGCCGTGTCGTGCGGCGGCCTGGTCGAGAAGTTCGAACAGATTCATGACGTCGACCCATCGGGAATCCATCTGGAATTCAACGCAAAGTCGGACAGGTACTTCGTCGAACTCCAGCCGCCGTCGACGACGATGGTCTGCCCGTTGATGAAGGTGGCGCCCTCCGAGCACAGAAATGCCACGGTACTGGCCAGGTCGTCGACCCGGCCCAGCCGCGGGTACGGCGTCATCTCGGTGTTCATCTTGCGAAACCGCTCGTCCTCAAGGCGCGTCGCTACCATCGGGGTCAGTGTGACGCCGGGAGCCACGGCGTTGCAACGGATTCCCTGTGGGCCGTACTGACACG